>JACQXX010000120.1 GCA_016208495.1 Acidobacteriota bacterium
CTCGGGTGTGATTCATCCCAAATGGAAACCCCGGACCCCAGGGATCGCCGCTGGGTTAACCGACCATGTCTGGACCTTTCGCGAGCTTTTAACCGCCAAATTTGAGCCGATTCAGAATCACAGTATTAGCCGATGAGCACCATTGTTTTAAGGAGTTCTTTATTTTCACGATTTATTATAAGAAGTCTAAGTATTCCATTTTTTTTAAATAAAAAATCTCTAAAAAAACTTTCAAAATTCTTTGTAATATAATTCAGATTGTGACCAATTAATAGGATGTTTTTTGCTTGTAAAGCTATTTCCCACTCATCCATTTTAGGCAAATTGATACGAGAATTAATTGGGCAGATAATTTTTTCATGCTGATTTATTTTTTGTGGTGATTCTGAATTTATATATTCATAATCTGAAGAGAAATATTGACGAACTTTTAATTTTATTCCAAATTTTACCTCGATCTCTATTGAATTTTTGAAATTATCAGTCAAAGTATGGTCAAAATCTACTAATTTCTGATATGCGTTTTCAGAAAAAAGAATTTGCATTCCATCAGCAAAGTCCATGATTCTTGAGGCCATGTTTATTGTAGTCCCGGCAAAGTTATAGTTTCTATTTACATCTTTATATACAATGCCATTTCCTTCATTAATTCCAATTCTTAACTTAAAATGATTGTGGTCATTACACCAATTTTCACGTTGAAATTGCACGCAAGCAAATTTCTTATTATTTGATTTTATTAGATGTAATAATTTTTGTGCAAACTGAAGTGGGAGTGTTGTAGTTTTATCTTCGATAAATGTAAAAACAATAGCTAGGCCATCTCCGGTTGGAATTTTTATAATATCTGTATCGAATTCGATACCATTATCAGTTGCATATTCAGCAAATTCGTTAATTTGTTTAATTTCAGCTATTGCATTTTTGATAAGTTCTATAAATTTATCTATCACTTTTTTTTGGTTTGATGAATTGCGTTTTGAATATTTTTCAATATCCATAAATATTACTTGTGCTGCTGTGCTTCCATTTTTATTTTTTATAATTTTATTCAAATGTTCTGATTCAAGTTTCATGTTTACCTCTTCTTTAATAGATGTTATATTATTTTTTGGAGCTTCTTCTTTAGGTGTATTGAATTTCCTGGCTACCTCTTCAGTAATTGGTTTGATTATATCATTTTCTACAAGGTTTTCTTTGGGGATTATAGGCTTAGTTTCAGATGATTTAATAATTTTTTGCTTCTCCGCAAAAAAAAGAATTCCTTTACATTTTGAAGGCTGATCGATTTCAGTTGGATTAATAGTCCAAAAAAGAACCTTTTTATTACAATTTAAACAATTCGCACTGCTAGATACAGTGTTTCGTTTTTTGTCGTATTCTCCTAAGATCGATTCTCTGAATATCGTAGGAATATTACAATGAGGGCAGGTTATTCTAATATCTTCTGGATATTGTTTTTTATGATCTGTTCCTTTATGTTTACCCCATTTTTCAACATCAGAACTAGAAATCATGTAGTCCTTTAAATATGAATTTTCTGAAAAAGTTATTGGAAAAAATAAAATTCCATCACAGTCTTTATTGTCAAAATCTTTTGATGGGTTAATTATCCATAAATAAATCTTATTTCGACATTCAGGACATTTTGATTCACTTGTTAATGTCTTTTGGAAGCTATCAAACTCAGTTTCTAACTTTGGAATACTAAAGTTAACAGGATTATTCTCTATGTTGCTATTTAAAGAACAATTTGGACATATCATATTAAAAGAAATTGGACACCAATACCCTTTTACTATATCCCAATTTCGCACTGAGCTTAAAGGAACAAATTTCATGAATTTCCCTTTTTACATTGAAGCATTTGATTAGATCTTAAGTAAGAGAATTTATTTGTATTACTTATGATATCAAATCCTGACTGCTTACTTATTTAATCAATCGAAATAGTAAATTCGAGTTTGCTCGTAACCGACCAATGATTCACAGTATAGATCAATTTGCGTTAATTGTTAAATAGGAAAGTGTGCGGAAATAAAAAAATTTGACCTACGTGCAGGAGGAACTTTGGAAGGGAATAACCAAAAAGAAATAATGCCATTTGCCAAACCAGCGAGTTCAGAAGTGAAGAGTGAAGTGGCTGGAAAGGCAAATGGCAAGACTGGGGCGGAAGACTCGCAAGCTCGGGGCTGCCTTCACGTGTAGGTTTTTTGGTTTTGCACCGCGAAGCGTTGCGGTTCGGATAGCCGGTCGGTTGGCCGCTTTGGGCCTACCACCGGACTCCAGATTATCTTCTCTTTTCTCCCCACGTCGCCTGCGCCCCGCAGGGGCGCAGGCGACGTGGGGAGGGTTGGAGGAACGAACCTTTTTCCGGTGGTAGCTCGCAAAGCCTTGCAACCAACCGGCTATCCGAACGGCAGCCCTTCGGGATGCTCAATCCAATTCACAAGTGGTCGCTCGCTGTAGCTGAACAACCGACCAGCTATCTGAACGGTAGCCCTTCTGAATGCTCAATCCAATTCACAAGTGGTAGCTCGCTGTAGCTGAGCACCGACCAGCTATCTGAACGGCAGCCCTTCGGGATGCTCAATCCAATTCACAAAGTGTCTTGTCTCACTGAGAGGCAATCAAAAATCCTACACGTGAAAGGCTCAGGGCTTGGGGCGGAAGGCAACGGACTCGGAGCAAAGGAAGGGATGAGGGATGAGGGGTGAGGGATGAAAGAAAACCAATTCTTCAGCCCCTAGCCCTCAGCCCGATGTCTTCCGCCCTCAGCCCTGGTTTTCTCAGCCGCTGGCTTATTTAGAAGTTACCACCATCTCGACCGGCACGGCGTTTCCGCCTTTCTGCGGGTTGTAATATTCATACACTCGCGACGAAACCGTTTTGGCTTTGAGCGGATATTTCGCTTTCAGTCTGAAATTGAAGGTCACCGTTTGCCGTGCTTTGAAGGCGTCAAAGTACAAAATAATCTGCTTGCCAGTGACGGTGAACTTGGTGACGTGGCCACCTTGTTGACCGGCGTTGAGCCCCATCAGTTCCTGGAGGTCTTCGGCCAGCGGTTCAAATCCGGGAGGAATTCCCAAATCCACCATCACGAGTTCGGCATTCAAATTCTGATTGTTACGAACCGTTACTTTCGCGGTCGCGATGTCATCTTGCGCCAGTCGCGTGCGGTCATAGTCAACCTTGATGCTGAGCGGTTCGGCACCCGCGCCGTCACTGGTTTTTCTGGCCACCCACGGCATGTAATACCGTCCGACGATTTGATAGAGGAGGCTGCCCTGGCCGCTAAACCGCAAATCAACCTGATGTGCCCCGGAGGTCTGCGTCCAGCGTTTGAGGTCAACCTGCTGCATCAGGTCCTGATTATCGGCGTCAATCGTGAAGCGATGCACTGGCTGGCCGTTGACCAAAACTTCGACCGTTCCGCGAGTGTCACCCGATGAAGCGGCTTTTTGGGCCAGCAAAAATGCCTTGAGCGACAAAATCGTAGCCTGGGTGGATTGCCAGTTGCCGAATGAATCTTTCTTGCTCGTCAAATAGGCCAGTGCTTTGCGGGCCACGTCGCTGGCGCGTCCCCACTTGATAACGGCTTGCGTTGCCAGCGCGGTGGTTTCAATTGCGGCATTGTCTCCGCTGGCGTAAGTCGGGGTTTTGCCGCCGACTTCCCAAAACATCATGTCATTTTGCTGGGTGGCCGATTCGACCAGATTTCCAACCGTTCGATCTGCCCAGGTTTTATCGGTTTTGTAATCGGCGGCGAAGTTGGCAATTACGGCTTCGGTATAGGCGTCTTCTTTGCCCGTCGTGTGGCTTTCGACATAGCGTTTGGCTTTATCAATCGCCTCTCCCTGATACCCGGTGTAGGCCAATGCCCATCCGATGTAGGCCGTAATCCGCACCACATCCGTGTTGAATTGATTGGTCGCGCCTTCGTTGATAAAGGACGTGTCCGGTTTGAAACTGCCGTCCGGTTGCTGTTGCGAAGCGAGCCACTGTTGCGTCCGCGAAATCAAACGCGGGTCAACTTCGTGGACTTTGGACATGTCGTAAAATTCCATCAACCCGTAGGAAGTCAAAATCTTGTTGGCTGGCGCTTCGCCAAACCACGAAAACCCGCCGCCTTTGACTTCAAACGTGACCAGCCGTTGATAGCCAAGGGAGATATACCCTTCGGCCTTGACCTGGATTTCAGGCGCAATCTTCTTCGTGGTTTTCAGGTAATCCATCACCAGCACATTCGGATAGGTCGAAGATGACGTCTGTTCAAAGCAGCCGCCGGGCATCCGCAGAAGGCTGTCGAGTCCTTCGACCACCTGCGACAGCGGCCCCGGATAAATTTTCACCATCAGTTTGCTGGCATCGTCAATTGCGCCAACCGGAATCGTCAACGTGTGCTGTTTGTTGCCTTCGAGACGGTCATTGACGACCAGCGCCTGCATTTCGCCGTTTGGAATGACTTCGACCGTGCGCGACACCGCATCACCCGGCGAACTGGTGTTCCCGCGCAGGTACGCCGTCACCATCAGTGGCTGGTTGCCGATCTTTTTGGCCTGGACACGATAATAGACGGCGGTGACTTCGTTTGGACCAACGGTCAGGGTTTTCACTGGTGTATCATCAACCAGGATAAACCAGGCGTCTTCTTTCAATTTCAGTTCGATTTGCTGCGCCGTCGGCAGGTAGTTATACACCGCTACCGGCACTGACACGATGTCGTCCTGAGTCAGCGAAACCGGCAAATCAAGATCAACGAAGAAATCTTGAAACACCCGCACGCCGCCTGTTCCCGAGCCAAGCTGTCCGCGCTGGGTTGAAGCCGTCATTGTTACGCGCCACGTCGTGATTGAATCGGCCATTGGGACGGTCAACTGGGCCTGACCATTGGCGTCGGTAATCAAACTTGGATTGGTGTAGAGCGTTTCCGGGAAGTACGACCTGACGCGGGGTTCTTCACCGCCGCCACCGCCGCCAGATTCCTTGCTCATAATGCCGTCATCCAAATCTTTGTTGGCGCGTTCATCCTCGCGGAAGCGGGCTTCTTTTTTGGCATCAGCCGGACCGTCAGCCTTGAAAAATGCTTCATTGGCGGGTTGAGCGGCAGCGGGCATTGGTGGCCGGGCGCCACCGACGGCATCACCAAACTGACCTTCCATCCCAGCCTTTGCCCGGCGCATGACCTTGTTTTTTTGTTGGACGCGGCCATTGGCCAGGGTGACGACTTCGCTTGAATCGCCACCATATGGATAATTCAGGCTGATTTGAAGCGGTGACGAAGTGTCATCCGTCAGCCGCGCTTCAATTGCTGCCTGTTGCTGATTGGTCAGCGTGAACGTTGTGGCCGTGCCGAGGAATCCAGCCGAGCGGACTTCAATCCGATATGTTCCCGCTGGAAGATTATAAACGGTGAATGTTCCACTTGAATCGGTTGCCATCGAGCGGATGATTTGTTTGGCCTTGCCTTTACTGTTCAATCGAGAAAGAACGACCGAAGCCTGGGCAATGGCGTTTCCGTTCGATTCAGTGACTTTGCCGACCACAAACGATTCGCCGTTGCGCAGATTGGCATTGGTCTCAATTTTGACTTTGCCGTTAAATCCATCACCTGTTTTGAGTTCTGACGCTGGACGCGTGAGATAATAGAGCATTGAAAAATCGGTTGGGCCGCCTTGTATCCCATCGTGGCCAAAGCTCTGGACATAGCCGTAACTGTAACGTTGCGCGCCGTAATTGTACGAATATTGATTTCCAAACTGGTACGGTTTTCCCCACGGGTCAAGCAAGTCGCTTTGCTTCAAGTAATGAGCTTTGACGGCTTTCGGTAAATCGCCGGGGAGTTCAAACCGGGTGACGCGTTGTTCGGTAAAGTAGCGGTTCAAGTTTTCAACCAGTTTCGTGGATTGTACATAGTTGATCTGGTAGTAACTCGACGCATATTCGTTTTGTTTGGCCGAGAGGAAATCACGCCCGGCATCGGTTTTGACCGTGTACGGGTTGATTTCGGTTGCAGCGGCGAGCAGCACTCGGGCGGCGGTTTCACGGCGCACCATTTGGACGGGTTCGGTCAGGTTGGCCGGAACAATTTCATCGCTCGAAAAGCTATGGATTTCATAGCGCGGCTTGAGGAGTTCCTGTTCGAGATAGAAGAAAATTTTCTCAAAGCCAGGCTGTTTTTCCGAGAGTGCAAACACCGCTTCGTCCACGATTTCAACCCCAATGACCGCGCGTTTCGGACGACCAGCCGCATCGGTCACGGTGAAGTTGAGCACGGCGCTTTCACCGGGTTTAAAGCTTTCTTTCGGCGTCGAAACCGCCACTTTTAAGTCATCCGCTGGATCCACGAAAATCAGCTTCCGGTCACTGATCGGGTCGGCGTTACGGCCAAAGGTGTAAGCCCGTAACTCCAGCGTTCCAAACAGATTGGTGGACAAATCGAGTGGAAATTCAGCTTTGCCGTTTTCAAGTTCGAGCGCCGTGGTGAGCACCGTCTGGCGGTCTTTGATGATGTCGAGATAGAGCGACCCTTTTTGTTTCGTGGAAATCCCGGTAATGGCCACGGTTTCACCAACTTTGTAGGTAGCGCGGTCGGTGCGCACAAGCAGGCTGTCTTCGGTTGGTGCTTCAGGTGATAGTGAAAGCGTGGCCTTTCCGGTTTTGCTGCTCGCGTCGCGGGCTTCAAGGGCGAGTTCAACGGCCTGGGCTTTGGCCGAAACGGTGGCCATGCCAAATCCATTGGCGTCGGTCTGGATGACACCCGGCGTGAGCCCTTTGGCCGTCACCGTGGCCGAAACCGGCACGCCATCGGGTGATGAGGTCAAAATGTAGACCTTGTTTTCCAGATTCGGCACCAGTTTGCCGCTTTCCGGAACGGCCAGTATCAGAATCGGATTGGAGGAAACCAGCAATTGTTCGCTTTTCGATTCGGTGTGATTGGCGGTGTCGCTGACCGAAATTTCACAGGCTACGGGGGCGCTCCCCTGGGTAAAACTGCTTCCGGCAAAACTGGCGGGTAACTGGCTGCTGAAATGGGCTTTTCCGTCGGCATCGGTCTGGAGTTCAAGGTTGCCGAGTTCAACTGCCGACACGTCAAACGTGGAAAGTTTGAGCGTTACTTTGCCGTTTGAAACCGGTTTGCCAAACAAATATTTGGCGGTGATTGTACCAGCAACCGTCTCACCAGGGGCGTAATAACGCCGTTTTTGACCCTGGGCATCACCGTCAAAGGCGATTTCGATTTTGAATTTGGGCAACACGTAGCGATCAACTGTGACGGTTCGTTCCTGGGTGATGCTGTTCGGGTCGTTTTCCGCACCCAAAATCACCCGGAGTTTGTATGCACCCATGTTGACTTCATCCGCCAGTTGAAAATCGGCAAAGGCAACGCCAAAGGCATCGGTTTGCGTGCGGCGCTTGAAGACTTTGTTGCCTTTGGCGTCTTCGATTTCGATGATTGCCTGACGATTGTTGGCGGCGGCACGAGTAAACCGATCAAGCGCCAGTGCGCGGAGGTGGATCATCTGGCCGGGTTGATACATCGGTTTATCTGTCGTAATGAGAATGCTTTCGCGGCGAACCAGCGTGATTGGTTGCAGGAGTTCTTGAGCGCCGACGGGTGTGTCTACGTTAATTTTCAGACTGGCTTTGCCGACGGTTTCGGCTGGGAAATTGAGCGGTAGATTGACTGTTCCGTGGGTGTCGAGATCGGCTTTGCCAAGCTGAAATTCGGTTTTGTCAGTCTTGAGTGCCAGTTGCAACGTGCCCTCGGTCAGCGGCGAGCCATCGAGTCCGTCAACGGCCACCAGTCGAACGGCAGAGGGACTTCCGACGCCATATTGTTGCTGACCCAGGACTCTGACGACCGGGTAGCGCAGAATGGATGAAATCGCATAAATCCCGGCGGGCTCGGCATCAGCGGCAGATTGGGGGCTTGAAAACCGGTACTGGAGACGATGCCAGACGATGTCTTCGCGCTGGAGTGTGGCTGGAATCGCAAGCTTGAAGTTCCAGACACCCTGTTCACCGGCGCTCAATTGATCACTTTCAGAATGGCTGGCAATCACTTTATTGTCTGGGCCGAGAATTTCTACGTTGAGCGTGCCGCGCCCAAGTTTCTGGCTGGTCAGGTAGGGAATGGTGACTTCGAGCGTTCCCGGTCGAAAAACGGCTGACAGTTTGGCCGGAGCATCTGCCTGCGACGTGTTGTTAAAAAACCAGAACCCCAGTGTTCCAAATAAGATAAGTCCGAGTGCAAAGAGTCGGTTGCGAACGGCAAACCCGACAGGTGCGGTGCGACAAAAAGCAGCCTGTGCAGACATTGGATTTTCTCCCCGAATTGAATTGATTCTGAAATGGACGCGCTCTGTAGATTTCGTTTCGGGGCTGTTGACGCGATGGATAGGAAATGGTTCCTGAAGAATTGAGAATTGAGAATGAAGAAACTGGTTTCAATCTCTTCTTTGCTCCATGCTCCATTCTTTGGCCTGCTCCATCCTGGTTACGTGGGCAAGGTGACTCTATCTTATGGGCTTATTTGAAGTTAACGGCTGACAGATTCTGGCGCGGAATGGCTTTACCGGAAATCACCACGGTTTCAATTTCGCCATAAGCGGTGATTGTTTTGAGCGGATTGGCTTTTAAAATCAACAAATCAGCCAGTTTTCCCGGTTCAATCGAGCCAAGTTTTTTCTCCAACCCAAAGGCTTTGGCATTGCGGGTGGTTGCAGCCAGGAAGATTTGTTCGAGACTCAGGCCAGCAGCGTGGAGTTCCTTGAGTTCCAACTGACCGTTGAACCCAGGCACATTACCGACACCTTCTTCGGCGGGAGTGTCAGACCCAAAAATAAAGTTCACTTTGGATTGAATTGCCAGTTTCATGGCCTTGAAAAAACGCTTTTGAACCGTGTGGAGGTAGGTTTCAAGATCAATAGTCGGGTCTTTCCGGTTTTTAGTGTAGGTCTCAATCAAAAACCGTTGCGAGGCTTTGCCTTTTTCCGACTTCAGGTGTTCGATCAGCGCACTGGGCAAGGCGTTTTTCAATTCCGGATGGCTTACCAGCGACCACGTGTATGTGTCAATTTCACCCGAAATCACACGCATGGTGGCCTGGACATATTTGCCAGAGTTACCAAGTTGCTTGAGTGTGGATTTGACTTCCGGGCCTGGCTCTGTATCAAGCGGGGAAGTGGTGTTCCAGTACCAGAGCCCGTGGGCGAAAATATCAACTCCGGCGTTCAATCCCTTCTGATAGCCTTCGGCTGATGGAGCATGAATAATAACTGGCAGGTCCAGCGCATGCGATTCATCCACCAGTTGCTTTAATACGTCATCGTTTGGAACCGGAAGCTCGGATTTAGACCAGGTGCCACGTTCAAAATAGGTTTTAATACCGATCATGCCGGTTTGTTTCAGTTTATTGGCGAGAAATTTGGGCGTATGCTGGGTCAGGTCAGTGTTTTCCGGGACATCAGCCAGTTGCTCGGGGTTGTACACCCAATCGGGAAACATTTTGTATCTGAGCGGTTTGGGAAAGAAATTGGGTCCATAGCCATCCAAGACACGAATGCCTCCCACGCCGAACAAGCGTGGCTTGATTTCGGCTGCTTCAAACCGCTTTCTTGAACCGCTGGTCAAATTCAGATCAATGAGTGATGTAAACCCATAATACAGATATGTTCTTGGTAGTTGCCGATAATAGCTGTTGACCAGCTCTGGGTTATTTTCAAAGTCGTCGTCAGTTAATCCAACTGGTGTGTTGACGTGAACATGTGAGTCAATCAAACCCGGCACCAGGTATTTGCCCTTGCCTTCGATGATCTGGACGTTGCCTTTGATCATCGGGCGTTTTTTTCCAGCATACAGGATTGTACCCTCATCAAGGATGACGTGTCCGACAAAGGTTTTTACTTTTTGTTCCGATGCCGAAATTACTGTGATATTGGTGATGAGGACTCCGTTTTGAAGGATAAAGTCCTTTGTTGTCTGGGCTTGAACAATTGGAGATATAACCAGGAACAACAAGACAATACACCACCTGAAAGCGAATAGTTGTTTCATAAATTGAGAATTGAACCAGTGACGGAATTTGAAGTGACAGGCAGCAATATCAGGGCAGAGTGGTTGGTTGTCAAGGTAAGGGCCTTTCCGCAACGGAGTGAACTGGCATCGCTGATGCCAGGATCATGTCCAGATGTCTCATTTTGGCCAGTGGGTGCGCCAGATTGCCAACCGTCAGGTGGTATCCCTCCTGGTGAAGACATCTGACATATTGGAATTTCTTGAAGGCTACTCGCGCCTGCTTGTGGTCTATGCCTGGCTGGCGCGGCACTACCCGGAGTTGTGCGAATCAGACGGGACCATTCAGGCGCTAAGGGAGTCGGATGGAAATATCATACCACCAGGGTTCAGGGTTCAGGGTTCAGGGTTCAGGGCCAGATACTCCACGTTGAGTGGTACCCGCCAGTTCCCCATGGGATTTTATTTTCTTCTGGGTCCCTAAGTACCCATACCAGCTTGCGAATCAACGAGTTGCTTCGGCAAAAGACCCCACGCCGGCGGTGTCGTGACTGCGCAAAAGTGCTTCCGATTGGCCACCGCTACCCGCTGTGCGATCCCTGTTTTCTGGCGCAACGGGAAGACAGATATTTTGATGAGTATTGAATTCAGTCTTATTTTTTATACCTATCTCTAACCAAACACCACCAGTTACGTCAAAAGCAACTTCTTTATAACCGATGAAAAAAGACTTGCCATTTAATACCAGGTAATTTAAACTACTGCCATGATTCGAGTTGAAAAACATCACATCAAACCTGATTGCCCATTCTTCGCCGAAGCGGATGACCTCTGCTTTCGATCAAAGAACCTCTACAACTTGGCGCTCTATGAACAGCGACAACGGTTTTTCGAGGTGGGGACGGTGTTTTCATATGAACAACTCGATGTCCGATTGAAAACGAGCGACGCGTACCGGGGATTGCCGGCCAAAGTGAGTCAGCAGGTTTTGAAACAGGTGTGCCAGGACTGGACCAGCTATTTTGCCGCCACTGCCGAATATGCCCGCGACCGTGACAAATTCCTGGCTGAACCAAAGATCCCGAAGTACAAACCCAAAGCGACGGGCCGGAACGTGGTGGTGTACACCACTCAGGCCGTCAGCCGCAAAGCCTTGAAACGGGGTGTGATCCACCCCTCCCAAACCAACCTATCCTTCCCAACCCGGATTCCCCGAAACCACATTCAGCAGGTGCGAATCGTGCCGGAACTCACTTCGTATGTGCTGGAAGTGATGTATGAACTCCCGGATGTGACGGAACCCAGTTCCTCCAACCGAATCGTCGGGATTGATCTTGGTATTGAGAATCTGGCCACGATAGCTTCAAACTGTCCGGAAGTGAAACCGGTGCTGGTTAACGGTCGCCCGGTCAAGGGTCTCAATGCGCGCTACCATCAACACAAAGCCCGACTCCAATCGCAACTCCCAAAAGATCAATCAACTTCAACCCAAATCAAAATTCTGACCGCCAAACGCAACCGCCGCATCGAGAATGCCCTGCACCAGAGTTCGCGGATGATCGTCAATCTGTGCCTCCAGTATCGGATTGACACGGTGGTGATCGGCAAAAACGACCTCTGGAAACAAAATGTCGCCCTCGGAAGCGTGGTCAATCAACAGTTTACGGCGATTCCACATGCCCGGTTGATCGAGATGCTAACCTATAAATGCCAGTCGGTCGGGATCAAAGTCGTGACGATTGAGGAAAGTTACACCTCGAAATGTTCCTTCCTCGATGGCGAAGTGGTTGAAAAACAAGCCAGCTATGTCGGAAAACGAATTCATCGCGGGTTGTTTCGGACCGGTCGGGGGTTGCTCCTCAACGCCGATGTCAATGCCGCACTCAACCTTATCAAAAAAGCATTCCCGGATGCCTTCGGACCAGGACCGGACGCACGAGGCCACGGGATGGCGGATTGGGTAGTCAATCCGGTACGGGTGACTCCGTTTGGAAGGGCCGGTTCAGGGACTTCCAAACGGGAAGCCACGTGCGAACACCAAATGTATTGGTCAGTCAGTCAGACACAACCTCCAGTCCCGATTCTTGGTCTCGGGACGAAGGTCTGTCAGATTTGATTATATTTTTGGTAACTATCCGAGGATTTAGCGGTGATGGCGGTGCTGCCGTTCAAGCCCAGTTGGTTGATCCAACCTCGCTGGTTTTCGATCAGGCAGGGAACTTATTTATTGCCGATCAGGGGAATGGGCGCGTGCGCCGGGTTGATGCGCAAACCGGGAAAATTTCGACCGTTGCTGGTGCTAAATCCGGGCAACCCGGAGTGGACGGCATCCCCGCGATTCGGGCCAAACTTTTTGTGAGTTTTATTGCGATTGATCTTTCCGGGAACCTTTATCTGGTTGATGATGGGACAAAAATTCGCCGCGTTGATGGCAAAACAGGCATCATCACAACTGTGGCTGGAAATGGGTGTCATCCTGATTTTCCTGACTGCTCGTCTGATGGCGAAGGCGTACCAGCCACACAGGTGAGCCTGTCAATCACCGGAATGGCCGTGGATGCCCAGGGAAATCTCTTTGTGGCCACACAAGGAGTCTCTCTTGAAACGATGAGCCGGTTGAACCGCATCCGTCGGGTGGATGTTTCAACGGGATTGATTACGACTGTGGCCGGGATGCCCCAAACCGGGTCAAACGGAGATGGTGGCCCGGCAGCTCAGGCTTCCTTTGTCAATCCGGGCAGTCTCAGTATTGACAGGGATGGCAATTTGCTGTTGAGCGATGGCAATGCTGTTCGAATCATCAAAGGAATTGCCAAAGTTGCTCCATCTCAATCCGAACTGAAGATTACCAACGCCTCGTTTGCTGACCGGACTTTAACCATTGACGGAACAGGTTTTACCCCAAATGACCTCGATGTTGTGATCAATGATCGGAGTGTTCGAAAATTTATTACCCGGTCTTCGCCAGCCCAAATTTCCTTGACCAAAAGTGAAAAGAAACTCAACCTGAAGCCTGGAGAAAACCAAATCACAGTCAGGGCCGGTGGGCGCACCTCAAATGTATATATAATGAATCGCTAAACTGGAATCTCGGCGTAACCGGGTGATCCAGATAACCTCAAGATACTTTTATTGCTTGAGGTCAAAAAAAGGTTAAATCGTTGAAAGTTTTATTTCTCAATGATTTAACCTTTTTCAACTTGGGAAATCCTTCCAAATTGGATGAGCACGAAAATGTACCGGTGAAGTCCAGGTCGTCCAAATCGTCCGTAGACCGGCCATAGTTACCAAACATATAATCAAATCTGACAAACCTTCATCCCGAGACCAGGGATCGGAATTGGAGGTTGTGTCCGACTGATTCAAACATATGATTGGTGTTCGCACGTGGTTTCCCATCTTGGAGAGGCTGAAACAGTCCTTCCAGACGAGTCACCCGTACCGGATTGACTACCCAATCCGCTATCCCGTGGCCTCGCCGTTCAGGTCCTGGTCCGAAGGCATCCGGGAATGCTTTTTGAAGGTTCTTTGATCGAAAGCAGAAATTATCCGCTTCGGCAAAGAATGGTGAATCAGGTTTGAGGTGATGGCTTTCAACTCGGATCAGGGCGGCAGTCTAAATCACAAAGTATTAGAAGGCAAGTCTTTTTTCATCAGGTATAAAAAATTTACCTCTGACATAACTGGTTATGGTTAGTTAGAGATAGGTATAAAAAATAAAACAGAATTCAATACCCGTCAGTCAAGTCTCACAAATTCCTGCAAAAAATAGGCTCCACTCAGTTTCATCAACCTTGCTATGAATGCCATTGAATGTGCCTTGCTCAGCAAAGTGTACGGTTCGTTTCGTGCCGTGAACGCCATCTCACTTGAGGTTCAACCGGGAGAAATCTTCGGGTTTCTGGGTCCAAACGGCGCCGGGAAAACGACTACCATCCGGATGTTGATGGGCATGTTGATTCCATCCCAGGGGCAGGCCCGAATCCTGGGACTTGATTGCCAGAAAGATCGAGTCGAAGTCAAACGTCGGGTCGGGTATCTGCCAGATAATCCGGTGTTTCAGGACTATTTGCGCGGGGTTGAAATTCTGCAATTTGTCGGAGAAATGCACGGCCTTGCAGGCCAGTCTCTGGTTACACGCGTCACCCAGCTCCTGGAACAATTTTCCCTGACGGATGCTGCCTACGAATTTGCGGTTAATTATTCAATGGGCATGAAGCGCAAGCTGGGATTGGCTTGCGCCCAGATTCACAACCCTGATGTGTTCATTTTGGATGAACCAACCAACGGTCTGGACCCGATTGCCCAGCGCGAAGTTCAAAACTGGATCACAAGCTCCGCTCAGGCTGGGAAAACTATTTTTCTTTCCACCCACCTGCTCGATATGGCCGAAAAGTTGTGTCATCGGGTGGCGATTATTCACCGGGGTGAAATTCTGACGGTTGGGTCACCTCAACAGCTCAAAGATCAGCTTTCGGCAGGTGGTTCGCTTGAAGAAGTCTTTTTTGCCGTCACCACGACTGAGGACAATTGAAGGGATGAGGGATGAAGGATGAGGGATGAAATAAAACCAATTTTTCGGCCCGAAGTCTTTAGCCCTCAGCCCTCAGCCCAATGCCCTCAGCCCCAAGCCCTTAGCCCCAAACCCTTAGCCCCAAGCCCTCAGCTCCAAGCCCTCAGCCCAATGCCTTCAGCCCGAAGTCTTCATCCCAAAGGTTTCACTTATGCCTCCTCGTCTTTCTGCCTTCCAGATTTTCTGCGTTGTATCAAAGTACAGGTTTCTCCAACTGCGAAATATTCTGGCCGCCACCCTCAATGCCCAGCGAAAGGGAACTCAGCCTGAGGCGAATCGAACCGGCACGGCCCGTAAAGGTCAAATGTCAGTCTCACGGGTAATTTCAAGCCTGGTGTTGATCTGGATTCTCTTCGGAGGGATGTCACTGACAACGATGAGCGGTCTGGTCATCAACTTCAAAAAAACCCCCCAATTGATAGGCTTTAAACTTCCAAATACTGGCCAGCAGCTCAGCTTTGATCCAGGGGTTTCTGAAGCTGGGAAAAGCATTGTGCGATCCCGTCCGTTTCTCCATCAGGTCTCATTCCTTGCCTTGATAACTTTTGTCGGACTCATTGCCGTGTCAATGGGGTTTCAGGGCCGCAATCTGGCCCGACTCGATATGGCGGTTGAGCAATTACTCACGCTGCCAATTTCAATCCCACTCATTTTTTATAGCCGACTGGTCGAATATATTGTGTTTGGTTTTGGCTGGGGGGTGTATTTCCCGTTTTGTACTGTTTTGCTCTTTGTTTTGGGATATCGGTGGAGCGTCATTCCGCTCGCCCTTGGTCTGACGCTGGTTTTCAACTGTGTTTTGGCCATTGTGCAATTTGTCCTTGAAATCCTCCTGCGACGGTTTTTTTCTCTTTCCAGTATTTCCAATTTTCAAATCCTGGCCACGCTCAGCGGAAGCCTCTTTGTTTCGGTGTTTGGGATGTTTCCGATCTTTGGGGAATTTTACCCGGCTCTGTTCCAGTGGTGTGATCGGGTTGGCCGGGTCGCCTGGTATTTGGTGCCTTCCCTGGGGTTCAATGTGCTGCAGGGAGGTGTATCTGTACAAGATTTCGGTGCTCTGGGCATTCAACTGGCTGGTGTGGTGGTGACTGGGTTGATGGGGTGGACGATCATTGGGTGGGCGTCACGCGCTGGGCTCGAAGCCGTCTCTGGTCGGGAAGCTGGTCAGCGGAAGCAAAAATTGAAACTTTCGCAAAGCCGCATTCCAGGATTTTTCCGCCACGAGTTCATTATCCTTCGACGTGACAAACGGGCCTGGATATCAATGCTTTCACCACTGTTGATGCTGATGCCGATGCTTCTGGTTCCCAACATGGCGAGCAGCATGCTTTCTGATCCGCTCAAATCAGGCGCGCTGGCTTTTGGATATGGAATGCTGCTGCTGGTGACGGTGTCAATCAACATCGTGATTTTTGAAGGCGAAGCCTTCTGGATTCTATACACGGTGCCGCAATCACTGCTTCGACTCTTGCTCCAACGGACCGCTTTTTGGCTCCTCCTGGCCTGGGTGACATCGCTGGCCATCTGGATAGCTGGCTTTAGCTATCGCCATCGGTTTGAAACTGGCGATCTGGTGGGGCTGGTGTGGATTGTCGCGGGTCTGCCGATCCTGGGTGTGTTGGGGATGGCGATGGGCGTCCTCTTTACTGATCCGCTGGCGAGAGAGTCCAATCAGCAAATTCGGTCGGACCTGGCAATCTTACCGCTGGCCTTTGGCGGATTATTTGCCGGAGGCATGTTTTTGCCGGGTATCTGGTTGAAACTGAACTGCCTCTTTTTGTTTGGAATGCTGGCGCTGAGCTGGTTGCAGAAAGCCAGCCAGCAAATTGAATATCTGCTTGATCCAACCGCCCTGCCACCTCGAAAAGTCCACGTTGCCGATGGGTTTTCCATCGGGGTTTTATTTCTGGTAGTCCTCATTTTTCTGATAGCCGGGTTTACCTTTCCCACCGCAATGAAGCCGCAGGTGGCCTTTTCCTTGAGCTATTGCGTCGCCGCGCTGGTAACGGTTTGTGCCATGGCAGCCTATGCGTCGAGCGAACAGCTTCCGCTCAAAGAAACCTTCTCGTTGTGGCAAAGTGGAATCGAAGAATCCCGCGAGACGGTTCTGGTGATGCTCAAAGGGATCGGGCTGGTGCTGGTGATTGTTGGGGGAAGTTATTTTTTGCCAGTTTCAAGACCGCCGCTGCCAGCCGGGCCATCAGGCGTTGGCGAAAGACTGGTTCTGACCATTCTCGGACCGGTGATTGCCCTGGGCATCAAACCGGTTTGGGAAGAAGTCTTGTTTCGGGGATTTATCTATCAGGGGTTGAAGACGTCAGTGAGCCCAGTGTGGGCGGGAATTCTATCTGCCTGTGTTTTTTGCCTGTTTCAGCCGCCCTGGAACGCGCTTCCAGTGTTTTTGCTGGGACTGGTGACGGCCTGGACGTTTGAACGATCTCAAAGCCTGATCGCTTCGATGGTCGTCCATGCGGCCTATAACGGGGGGCTGATCGGAATTCAGTTGCTCATCTACACGCGGTATCCGGGATGAGGAAAGAAACGAAAGCGGCGTCACGTGAGCCGCACTCCCAAAAGAAAAAACTGGCGGTTGGTCGCCGCCAGTTTTTTGGCCGTTTTGGGTAGAGAAAGGGAACAGTGATTTGGAATCAAACCGGTTCCCCGTTCAAACGGTCACTTGAACACCTGAAATGGTCCATAGAGTTTATCAATTTCAATCTGTTTCTCGGGTGAAAACTGATTGTTTTCATAGCTCATGGCTTTCAATTTGGGCAGGCTCTTGATTTCAATTGGCAGGTCCGTCAACTGGTTGTTATTGATCTGGAGGTTTTCCAGCTTCTTGAGCTTGCCAACGCCTGCCGGAATCGCCGTGAGCAGGTTGCTGTTTACGCGGAGCGTAACGAGCATGGTGAGTTTTTCAATTTCATTTGGCAGGACGGTCAGTTGATTGACTGAAAGTCCCAATGTTTGCAGGCTGGTCAAATTCCCAATTTCGGCTGGGATGGCCGTGAGCTGATTGGCGGCCAGATACAGTTCCTGCAAATGTTTTAAATTGCCAATTTCAACCGGTAAGGTGGTCAGTTCATTGCTGGCGAGGCTGAGCCATTCAAGTTTTGTCAATTTTCCGATTTCCGGCGGCACTGATGTCAACGAATTGCCGGCCAGATTTAATCGGCGAAGGTTTGGAAAGTTTCCAATTTCAGGTGGAAGAGTGGTCAGTTGTTTGCTTCGGAGATCTAGATTAAACACCGCTTCGGGTTGTGCCAGGGCCTCTTCGAGGGTGGTGAAAACTCTGTTTTCAGCGTCCTGTTGGGGGGTGGCAGCTTTGGTCATTGGAGCGGCGAATAGCAGAACTGAAACCAGAATGCTTGAAAACAGCAAAGCGATGGATTTCATAATTCCCCCTCTCAACGTAAAGCTTGCCGGTCGTGGGTAGGCCAAACAAGTAAAAGAAATTTTTGTTGATGTGTACTGATTGCACTGCTTGAGGAGAGCAAGAATTATGCCATGCTTTCATTGAGACTGAAATGAAAATAACTATATGTTTCGCCTTGTTTTGAAAATGGCATAACTTGTTTTATTTGAATGTTTTATAGTGAGCACTGAGTCAGAGTTTCTGGGGTGACTGATAGCCGGTGTTGGGAGCGAGTTAGTCAGGGGGAAAATTACCAGGAAAATGACCAAAAAATTGGGGAAAGATACGCGGGAAATTCAACCTGAAATTGCGGAAAATTACCGGATATCAAATCCACCTTTGCCAGATTGGTTTTCAGGTAATATCCGAAATTCTGGATTGTCTCTTTCGCCCGGCAAGGCTATAACCAGTTGATCAACCCAACCCAAAACGAGTTTCCGCTGAAGTGGTTGATTCCACAACGGTACTGATTTCTTTTTCTTCAATGTCATCCTGGTTGAATATTTATGAAAAACATCCGAACCTTGTTGAGTGGAGTCTGTTGTCTTGGATTGAGCCTGGGGCTGGTCCCCGAAGTATCAGCGCGGCAAACTTCTGACATCCTGAAACTTGAAGTCGGGCAAACCCAAACCGTCCAGGTATCAGGCGGTCAGAAATATCGGCTGTCGTTCAAAGCCAAAGCCAGTCATTATATTCACCTGAGCGTCAATCAGCAGGGAATTGATGTTGCCCTTCGGTTATTTTCCCCAGATGGGAAAGAAGTGGATATGTCAGACGAACCCAATGGAAACCAGGGGTTTGAACGTGTGAAATGGATTTCAACCGAGGCTGGAATGTATGAACTTCGAATTGAAGCCACCGACCCAGCCGCGGCTGTCGCACGTTGTGTGGTGCGATTTGAATCACTGCGTCCAGCTACTGAACTCGACAGGTCGGTCATGGAAATTGACCATCTGAATGAACAGGTTCAGAGCCTGTTTCTTGAAGGGAAAATTGACACGGCTCTGGAGGTCATGCTGAAAGGGCTGGCATTGGCTGAAAAAAACCTGCCGCCGGATTCCGAAATGCTGGCTCAATCATTGAACAATCTGGCGTCGCTGTATTTTACCAAAGGCGAGTTTGCCAAAGCCGAGCCAGTGTATGAGCGCGCGCTGGCCGTCTATCGTCAAGCTGGTTTGCAGGAGTCACAAGATGCCCTGACCTTGTTGCAGAATCTGGGCACCCTGTATCAGGAACTTGGGAAATACAATCTGGCCCAGCCTGCCTTTGAACAACTCGTTGACCTGCGCAAAAAAGTGCTTGGCCCGGACCATCCCGAGGTGGCCCTGGCGCTCAACCGGTTGGCGATGTTGTACCGTGTCCAGGGGCAACTCGATAAGATTGAGCCGTTGTTGCAACAGGCGCTTTCAATCAATGAAAAAGCACTGGGGCCTGAGTCTGTCGGGGTTGCCACCAGCTTCAATACATTGGGAATGTACTATTTCTCGCGAGGGGATCTGGTGCAGGCCGCCCAGGTGTTTGAACGATCTATTGCGATCATGCGCAAAGGGTTACCAAAAAATCACCCTGACTTTTTGACTTCCTACAACAACCTGGCGATTGTGAATGACCAGTTGGGGAACTTCAAAATCGCAGCCGACTATATCAATCAGGCACTGGCGCAGGCTGAAGCCCAGTTTGGCCCCGACCATCCCGCCGTGGCGTTGCTGCTCAGTACACTGGCCACCAATCGTCGAACCGTGGGAGATTTTCATCAGGCGCTCCTCTATGATCAACGGGCGTATGAAATCCGACTGAAACTCTTTGGCGAGAACCACAAAGAAACCGCCACCAGTTTGAATAACATTGGCTTTACCTATTACAAACGAGGTGATTATGAGAGTGCGGAACCGTATTATCGTCGGTCCCTGGCCATCCGGGAAAAAGTCCTCCCAGCCAATCACGTTGAAATTGGCCAGAGTTACACCAATCTGGCGGCCTTATTGATCGCCAAAAAAGACTATCCACCAGCCAAAATCTGTCAGGAAAAAGGGTTACAGATTCTTGAGGCGGCGCTTGGCCCAACCCATCCGGATGTGGCCAACAGTTTGAACAACCTGGGGATCCTGTATCAGGAAGTAAATCAGCTTGACCTGGCCAATGAGTGTCTGCGTCGGGCGCGTGACATCCGGGTCAAAGTGTATGGTCCGGAACACCCAGGGGTGGCTTCCAGTGACAACAATCTGGGGATTGTGGCCCTTGATCGAAACCAGGTGGATGAAGCCCTCGCCCTGACTCAAAATTCGCTCAAACTGCGTCAGCACATCTTTGGCAAAGATCATCCTGAAGTGGCGATTAGCTGGAATAACCTGGCGTTGATTCGATGGACCACAGGTGACCTGAAAGCAGCCGTTGACTGTCAGCGGACGAGCAATAACCTGATGGAGCGGCAGTTTGAACGCAATTTACTGGACGGTTCAGAGCGCCAGAAGCTCCAACTGGTCAAAGTCACCGCCAATCGTCTTGACCAGACCGTGACGCTGCATACACAGGCATTGCCGGGCGATGTCTCGGCGACCGAAATGGCGATGGAATTGATTGTACAGCGCAAAGGACGGGTTCTGGATGCGATGGCCGAGGGCGTGGAGGCCCTGCGCCGTCGGGCAACACCTGAAGATCAAAAATTGCTCGATGACCTGACCAGTGCCCGGGCCCAGCTTTCGGCACTGTCGCTGCGTGGGCTTGGAAAACTCAAGCTGGAAGACTTTCAGACCAAATTGCAGACCCTCGAACGTCAAATTGACGAACTCGAACGCGCCATTAGTACCCGGAGTGCCGAATTTCGAGCCCAGGCGCAACCGGTCACACTCGAAGCCATTCAACAGGCAATCCCGAAAGACGCGCTGCTGGTGGAATATATTGCCTATCGAAAGTTTGACCTCAAGACACGAAAAAGCGGCGCCCAAGCCTATGCCGTGTATCTGCTTGGTCACGAGGGACCACCCCAGTGGGTATCATTGGGGGATGCCGCGCCGATTGATGCCGCCGTGACAGAGTTTCGCAAAGCGCTTAAAACTCGAAAAACAGATTTGAAGAAAGTCCTCAATCCCGTTTCGCAGAAACTGGACCGGCTGATTTTCAAACCGGTTCGCCAGCTTACAAAAGACAAAAAGCAATTGCTGATTTCCCCGGATGGCGCACTGCAACTGATTCCATTTGCCGCGCTGATGGACGATCAGGGGCAGTATGCGGTCGAACGATATTCGATTTCTTACCTGACCAGTGGCCGGGATTTGCTACGACTCCAGGTCAATATTCCATCAGTTGAACCGCCGTTTATTGTGGCCGATCCAGATTACGGTACGGGGGCTGGCCCGACGTTGTCAGGGACGACGTTCCAGCCTTTGGAACGATTGGCCGCCACGGCCATCGAAGGCCAGCACATTCAGACGCTCTTTCCAGATGCGGCGCTGAAAACGCAGGGTCAGGCGGTTGAAAAAGTGCTCAAGTCAGTCAAATCACCGAAATTACTGCACATTGCCACCCATGGCTATTTTCTGCCGGATCTGGTTCCGACAGATCAAGACACCAATGACTCTCGAACCCTGACCAAAACCCAGGATCTGGAAGCCGTCAATGTCAATCAACTCCGATTGGCGAATCCATTGCTGCGGTCAGGGTTGTTTCTGGCTGATGCCAACCAGCGTGGGGCAACTGGGGAAGACGCCACGCTCACGGCGCTTGAAATGACGGGACTTCCGTTGTGGGGCACAAAACTGGTGGTACTGTCGGCCTGTGAAACCGGCGTTGGGGAGGTCCGCAACGGAGAAGGTGTGTTTGGACTCCGACGGGCGCTGGTTCTGGCTGGCAGCGAAACCCAGATGATGAGCCTCTGGTCAGTCTCTGACCGTGGGACACAGGAACTCATGGCCCAGTACTATCAGCGGTTGAAAAACGGGGAAGGCCGGGCCGAAGCGCTCCACAATGTGCAGCTTGCCATGCTGAAAGACGCGCGGTGGGCACATCCTTTTTACTGGTCAAGTTTTATTATCTCTGGCGAATGGAAGCCGTTGTAGGGCTGAGAAAACCAGGGCTGAGGGCTGAAGAAGACGGGTTGGAGAACTTCTTTCCCGTGTAGGTTTATTGATTATTTCTCTGTCAGACCTGACATTTTGTGAATTGGATTGAGCATCCTGAAAGGCTGCAGTTCGGATAGCCGGTCGGTGCGAGGCTTTGCAAGTTACCACCGGAAAAAGGTTCGTTCTCTCCCTTTTCTCCCCGCTTCACCCGCGCCCCAAGGGCGCGGGTGAAGCGGGGAGAACCAAAAAGTGGCATTCGTATCCGGTGGTAGGCCCAAAGCGGCCAACCGACCGGCTATCCGAACTGCAGCTCTTCGAGGTGCAAACCCAAAAACTACACATAAAATGGCATATGGATGTTTCCAATTCAGCCGCGGCATGGGTGGGAAATAGCCTCAATCTTTGAGCTTGAAACTACGCCTCGACGCTGAGCTGGCACTTCATACCTTGTTCACACATTCGGCTTCGCAGCGATTCCGCCCGGTCCGGATGAACCCGAGATTGCAAAAGGTGAGGCGTTCCATCACAAAATTCTGATCGAAGCGCTGGTCCCGGCTTTTGCAAGTCAAATGCCCGCGAAAGAAACGCAAGCTGGGAATCAGTGAGGGCAAACGTTGGCTCCAGCGTGAGAGTGAAAAACGGCCCGGTGTAATCAGGCACTTCCGGATGTCCCAAAACAACCCAGCTTTCGTCAAAAGCGGGTTGCGGTTCTGGTAAGGCGACACAATGCAGTCGGCGTGCATGATCGCGGAGTTCGGTTTCATCCCGGCAAAGGAAGACAAACTCATTGCAGACTGGGCAATGCCTGACCTGTTCATTGACGGTTGGGGTGAGTTCAGCCCATTCACTCGGGCATTTGAACGTGAACTGACAGCGTTGAATCTGGGTTGGTTGACCAGTCATCGGTTACACCCGTAGTTTCAACTTGGGAAACGCTTTCCGAGAAACAGGTAAATATTTCCTCATATGGATAAAGCTCGTTTGTGCCCTACGAGCAAGAACTCCAGCTCGCAACAGCCTTTTTGTTTCAAATCTGTGAGTCAGGCATTCCTTTGAAGAAACTTGATTGAGTAAAAAATTTTAACAGCCGTTTTTTGACTTTCAGAATCTTTGCATCTCACTGACATTGTCAACTTACCAGTTGGATTTTTTTCAGATGGAAAATGGACGCCAGCAAAATAATTATATTCTGTTTGGCTCTGTGGAGCAGTATACAAAACAATTTTGGCTGGCTCGTGATTGATTTCTGTAACAAGTTGCTGAAATTGAGGTTGAGATGAGTCATCCAGTGAATTGGACCACATCCCAAAATCGAAACTCAGATTCATGCTCTGGCTTTTGTACTCTCCGACATAAGAATCAATACCTTGAACCGCTCGCTCCTGCAAATCTTTAGGAACAGAGAAGCTGAAGATTCCTCTTGCATTCACTATTTTCCAATCAGTTGGGGTTGTGTGGTCAGGCTGTATTTTATTTGTAGAACATCCAAAAAGCAGACCGAATCCCAGGAGTGAAAGAAAAACTATTTTCAGCCCTTTTATTTTCATACAAGCTTACTCTCCCGCTGCAACTCGGATCTTGTCCGGATACTGTTCGGCCAGTCGGAGTGGTTCGCCGCCCTTTTTGAACCGAAAATCACACTGGCTGGCACCGAGGGCAATCGAGCCGGTTCTCCGAAGTCCCTGGTTGCCTTTGTCGCTCATCACGTCATCCGCGCCGCACATGTAGGGCACTAAATCCTGGGCATCATACTTTGAGCACTGGGTGTAAATCGCGCAGGACTTGATATTGTGGCCAAAGTCGAAATCCGTCCCGTTTCCAGGGACAAATTCAAATACATCTTCGCCGGGTGCCGGATGTCGTTGCGAAGCTTCAGCGGCTGCCAGGAATTGAACATAGCGTTCGTGGGCGGCGGCTTCATTCTCTGGTTCGGTTGGGGCCGGAACAGGTGCTCGGGCCAGGCCGTGGAGCATGGCGCTCCCGAAATCATGGACAGCTACACCACGTTCTTTCAAGGCTAAATAAGCTGCGAGATTGACCGTGCAGACAAAAAGCGCTGACGCCAGTGGATGAAATGGTTTCTCAACGTAGGCCAGCTCCGGAAGCATCTCATCAAAAATCACTTCCGCCCTGGAAACAATGGTTTGCGGGTCGTCTACAAATCGTCCGGTCAGTCGAGCCAGCCGTGGTTTGGCCTGTTCAAAGAAGCTTTTCACAAATTGTTCGCCTTCGTGTCGTGTCATGTATTTCCTTGAGAATGCTTTATGGTTGGTGTTGAAATGAATCCCTTCGAAAACCCGGAAGCGTGGAACACTGACAAGGTGACAAGGTGATTTTTTCATCCCTCATCCTTCAGCCCTCATCCCTTCCGAAAACCCTGAACCCTGAACCCTGAATGCTTACTTCGAAACCAGCGTAAACACCGGGCTTGTGCCCGTTCCACTGTTTCCGGCGGCATCCCGTGCTGTAATTCGAAGGCGAGCCGTTTTGCTCTTTTGTTTTCCAATCAGCGCTGAATTCAATTCCAATGATTGAACCGTCCCCGCGAGTCCAGTTGCCAGTGTCGTTGGGAAAGTCGTCCCGCCATCAAGTGACAGCCCGACATCCTGTGAACTGACGCCGACATTGTCACGTGATTGCCACGTGATGGTAAATGACTTGCTGGCAGACACTTTGACTTTGCCTCCAGTTGGACTGGTCACCGTGACCTGAGGTGGTTCGGTATCGTTTGGCGTAGCCCGAACAATCGCAAAATCAGCATCTGACGCATCAAGTCCTTTATTTCCAGCGGCATCCTGGGCGGTGATTCGCACCCGCGCCCGCATTGAGGCAAATTGATCGGTGGCGGTAAAGGTAAACGCCTGGGCCGAACCGTCAAGCGCCGCCGCTGCTGAAATTGGGAAGGTGCTGCCGCCATCCAGCGAGAGTTCAAGTGAATGTGACGCCACGCCGGAATTATCCGTGGAATTCCACCGCACCGGAACACCTGATCCAATTGTGAATGATTCTCCGCCGTTGGGCGCCAGCAGGGTAACGGTTGGTGGCTGTGTGTCAGTTGTCGTGCCAGGTTTGACTTCAAAGTTGGTGTTGGAAATGTCAAAGAAGACATTGCCGACTGCCTCGACCTTGATGCGGCCAGCCTGGGTGGTCAGTTGGGGGACGATGATGGTGTGGGCGCCGTCATTGGCGGCCCGGTCGGCCAGCACGGTTGGAAAGGTTCGCCCGCCATCGGCTGAAAAAAGAATTCTGACTTCGGCGCAGTTGATTGGGGCGACATCAGTTTGGGCGACTTTCCAGGTCACGGTTTGAACCGTGCCACCTTCAAAGGTTTGGGGTTTGCCCTGTGAGGTAATTTCAAATGGTTCGCTGGTTGCGACCACACGCACGTGTTGCCGGGCAAAGTTGACTCCGCCGCCTCCGGCGTGATTGTCACGCACCGTCACCTGGAATTTGAGCACCCGGTTTTGGGTGGGCAGGGTTTCACCAAGCTGGGTTTTGTTTTGCAGAATGTTGGTTACCTGCGGAAATGTCCGCGTGGGTGATGTGGTCGGAGGAAATGATCGAAAGAGCGGTCGGATGCGTCCATCTTCATCGCTGTTGGGCGGACTTGGGGCAAAGGAAACGTCAATTTCTTCCCAGCCGTAGGTGAGCGGGTCGCCTTCGGGGTCAGTCGCGGTTGCCGTGAGCGCAAATGGTGTTTTGGCGGGAATTGCCAGATCCGGCCCGGCGGTCACCTGTGGCGGCTGGTTCCCGGTCGAGACGGGTGCCGCACAGCTTCCAGGGGTGGCCTCGGTGGCGGCATTGAGCATCTGGGTCAGGCTAAAGGCATGAAAATAAATATCTTCTGGTTTGAATCCAAGGTCTTCCTCACCGCAGCCGCTTGGACCGTAGGCCATAATCGTGGTCCCGCTGGCCGGCTCAACCGCCGCGACTCCCTGCCGATTTCCATTGCCGCAGGTTCGGGTTGCGGCATTAAAAGTATGATTGGCAAATTGCTGGTGACCCATTTCGTGGACCAGCGTGTAGGTCGAAAGCGGCGTGTCTTCCGCAACACCAAAGCAGGTGGCGCCCAGTGCTTTGAAATTCGGATCACACAAGCCAAAAAAAGCCGTTCCAAAGGTGCCGCCTTCGCCAACGGTTCCAAACGCATGGCCCAGGTCATAGGCTGTCGCGCCGACCCTTCCATTCAAAACATCCACGTTCTCAAAATCCATTTCGCGGGGATTGCCATTGGTAAACGGGTCGCTTGAGCCGCTTGTGAAAATGGCATCCTGATCGTTGACCACCAGAAAGCGGACCGACATTTCCCGTTCATAAATGGCATTGGCAAAGTTGACGCGCTGGACAATGGATTCAAAAGTTCGAGTCACATTGCCATTGCCAAAGCGCTGGGTATATTCGCCCGTAGCCGAGACCGCCAGCCGGTAGGTGCGCAGGGTGTTTCCAACCGGAAGCGGCGGTGCCGCGGCCAGAATCACCCACCCGTTGCCATCTGCCGTCAATGTGGCGCTCCGAAAATTGCGGTTTTCCTGGCTAAACTGGGCGAGTTTGGCCTGCAGACTGGATGAAAGGGAAACGGAACTGGCTCGAAAGAGCGAATTGCCATACACAATCACCCATTGATTATTTGAGGTGAAGGCAATGCTTTTGAGTTCTTCGCCGCCGCCAGCCAACTCAGTAAGAGCTGCCTGGGCGTCGGCTGGAATGCCATCAGAAAAAAACTGGTTGTAATCTGAAAGGATGATCCAGCCGCCAGTTGCGGTAAAGGCGATATGCTTGACGATCCGATTTTCATTCGCCAGTGTCTGGAGGCGATTTTGCATCGCGGTTGGAATGCCCTGGGCCGCAAACTGGTTCTCTCCGTGGAGGATAACCCAGCCGTTGGACGGCGAGAAATACACACCAAAGAGTTCGTTTCCGCTGTTGTTGAGCGAAAGCGCCCGGTCAAAAGCTGCCTGCGGAATGTTGCGAGCAAAGAACCCGCTGTAGCCATAGACGATCATCCAGCCGTTGTTGGCTGTGAACTGGGCTGTTTTCAACGTGTAAGCGGTATTTGAAAAGGACTGGAGCCGCGTTGCCATTTCTGCCGGGATGGACTGAGCCGCATACCGGCGATCTTCAGCGGCTTGCCGTAACCCAGGAGCCGCGGTTGAACTGGTTGGGTTAGAACTGGAGTTGAAAACTCCACCGGAGGCGAGTCCATCCGGTTCGATTGTATATTCCTGAATGCTGGGGAATTTCTGGTCAACGACTTCCTGTGGCATCGTTCCGCACTGGAAGTGACCCGGTTGCCAATCGGCGTCTGTTCCAAATGAACTGACATAGATCTGTGGGTGGTTTGGGTCGCCGGCTGGACGTACAAACACTGAACCCTGACTGGTCAAGAGCAAAGCGTGCAGGCCATCGGAATTCCAGTCAAAGCGTAGCGTGGCGGTTGGGTCTTCGATGCCCTGACCAACAAAGGTTCGAATGTGGATATCCGCTGACGGCGGCGACACAATCGGAGACTCGGCAATCCGCGCTGACAACCATGTTCCATCCGGCAAGGGAAATTGAAGAATCGTCTGGCTCTGGCGGAGCGGTATGCGACCTTCGTTGGGAGCGCGGTCGAGTGTCTGTTTAACCAGACCAGTATTGAGTTGAAACCGGCGCTCGTTTTTGGCTGTCGCTTGAATCGTGTTTGAACGAGCCGGTGGGGAAATCGCAACCCAAAGCGGATCGGCTGAAACCGGCCTGATGAGTTCCATATTGCCCCATCTGGAAAGAAACAGACTGCTGAGCAACACACCACAAACGGCAATGGACCAAACCCAAACTCGTCCCATAGCTACCTCACATTGAAGGGATTATGAATTCTCTGGTTATAATCTTTCGTCACTGAGAAGCAAACAATTTTATGTCTCTCTCAAGCAGGGATCTTGTTCAAGTGATGGCTCTTCTGGTGCTGTAAAAGAAAAACTTAGGTGAGTGCAACAATTTGATATATTGCCAAAAAAGATAGCTTCGCAGAGAGGAAATTTTGACGAATGGATTTTCAACCCGCTCAATCAACTCTCATTCGGCCAGAACAACCCGATGATGCCGCCAGTGTGCGTCGTGTCAATGAACTTGCTTTCAATCAACACGATGAAGCCAATCTGGTCGAAGCCTTGCACAAGGTGGCTGTGGGGCTGATTTCACTGGTGGCCGTGATTGATGGCCAAATTGTCGGTCATATTTTGTTCAGTCCGGCGACAATCCAGGGGGCAGGCGGTGACTTTCACGTCATCGGACTGGCACCGATGGCGGTCTTGCCTGAATATCAAAATCGTGGGATTGGCTCGCAACTGGTTCGGGCCGGGCTGGCCGAATGCCACCGTCAGGGGCACCGGATGGTTATTGTTTTAGGGCATCCGAATTTCTATCCGCGATTTGGTTTTGTTCCCGCCCGGCCCAAAGGGATTACCTGCGAATATGATGTTTCGGATGATACCTTTATGGTCGCTGAACTCGAACCCGGCGCCCTGGCTGGCTGCACCGGACTGGCCAAATATCACCCGGCGTTTGCCATGGTTGGGTGAATCGCTGAATGAAGAATGCAGAATTGAGAATGAGGAATGAGGAGAAAGCAGTTGTATCCATTTTCCCCAGTCTCCATTTTAGCCACGAATGTGTCAGGAAACTACGCGCCGGATCAGGTCGTCATATCGTGGATCTGAACGCAATGGGAGTAACTCTGGGTCATACTGGAGATAGCTCAGATAAACCGAATGGGCCTGATATGCCTGTTCCAGCCATTTGAATGCCTGATCTTTCTCATTGAGAGCGACATAAATAAGCGCCATAAAATAAGCTGAGTCCGGTGTTTCCTTTTGGTGTGGTAAGATACTGCTCATTAAATGCTGTGCTTCAGCTTTGCGGCCTGACCGAATCAACAAATAGACACGATAAAAATCCATCAATCCATCAGGTGGAATTTTGTCCAATTCAGCCAGTGCTTGCGGATATTTTCTCTGGTATGAGTAAACCAGCGCCCGCAGGCTTACCAGTTGATAATCCTCTGGGTGCATTGCCAGGGCTTCCTGAATTTCGCGATGGGCGAGATTAAATTGACCATTCAGACTATAAGAAAATGAGAGAAACCCTCGAACCGGACTGAGCACTGGATCCAGTTCCCTGGCTTTGATCAAGATAGGAATGGATTCTGGCGGATTGAATGTTTGATAGTATTCCCCAAACCACATCAACGTGGTGGCTGAGTTTGGGTTCAGCTCAAGAGCCTTTTGGAGATCCTGTCTGGCCGTACGATCCCATAAATGCACCTTGGCGTGTCCTAACGCTGCATATGCTTCAGGTAATGAATTGTCGAGCGACAATGCTTTCTCGGCCATGGCTTTGGCTTTTGGAAGCGCTTCATTGGACGGCAAAAACATACCGGCCCCGGTACAGTAGGCGTCGGCCAGCCCGGCGTAGGCCAGGGCATACCCTGGATCAAGTTCAATGGCATGGTTGAAATATCGAATTGCAGCTTCCAGCCCGTCTTTTGTAAACAGGAGGGTGTAGTAGCGGCCTTTGACATATTCCTGATAGGCCAGGGTATTTTCAGTATAGTGTTTGGTGAGTCGGCGCTGTTCCTCATCTGAGAGTTTGTAGGAAAGAGCCTGTGTCACCTGTTCTGAAATATGATCCTGGAGCTGAAAGTAATCTGAGCAGGTTTCATCACATTGAAATGCCCAGACGGTTTGACTGTTACTGACCTGAATCAGTCGCACGGTTACCCGTACCTGATCACCCATCTGTTGAATGCTGCCGTCAAGGACTGTTTCCACCTGGAGTTCCTTGCCGACCTCGGCTGCTTCTTTTGATGAACTGGCAAATGGTAAAACGGACCGCGTTGGGCGAACAACCAGTTGCTGCAGGTTGCTCAATCGGGTAATCAGCACATCGGTCAGCCCAATGCTCAAATATTCATCATTTCCCTGAGGCTGCAGCACTTTAAACGGCAAGACCGCAAGTGACCTGGTTGCAGATTGCGGTTGCGGCGGCGACGGGTGACGCCAAACCAGGAATCCCCCACATATTCCAATGGCCACGATACTGAGAACGAGAGCGATCCGAAAGGAAAGCCACCCCAGGCGATTGGGGGGAGCGGTTTCTAATTGGGCGGGCGGCACGGTCTTCACTGGATGAGGATGCTCTGAGAAATAATTGGGCGCTGAATCAACTGAGGTTTCGTTGTCATCATTCAAAGTCGGAACGTCACACGACTCAACCTGGGCTTCTGAATCCTGTACTGATTCAATCACCTGGACGGCCTGAACCGGAGCTTCAAGCGGGAGCGCTGGTGGTTCTTCAACCACTTCGGTGACTTTGGCAATAAACCGATACCCGCGACGTGGAATGGTTTGAATAAACCGACTGTTTTTGAAATCGTCGCCCAGGACTTTGCGGAGCTGCGAGATATTAAAGGCCAGGTTTACGTCTTCAACAAAGCTGTCCGGCCACAGTTGATGCATCAATTCTTCCTTCACAAGCACCCGCCCACTATTTTCAACCAGGATCAACAGCGTATCAAAAGCTTTCGGCGTCAGTTGGATGAGCCGGCCTTCCTGCTTTAAAACGCGCTGGGTGACATCCAGACAAAATTCTCCGAACGCATATAAGTGCTTCTCCTGATTGTACATAGGTCTTCTCAAAACTTTCTAATAACTTTCTTAACCGGGTTAAAAGATTTCCAGAGTGGGTTTCAGTACAGTTGGGCTCAAGTTCAGACAGCAAGGCCAGGGAGAGAAACTGAACGGATAAATTTTGGGAGTTTGGCTTTCTGGCTGCTTGAAATTCTTAACGAGATTGAGGCTATGCCGATGGAACAAGCCATACCTACGACAAGGTCACGGGAATTGGTTTGAATTCAGCCGGATCTTTTTCTTGAAAATTCGATATGAAAAGACAGATCCGTTTTTACGAAAAGTTTATTGAAGTGAGTATTCAATACACCTTAAACTATTTAAATCTTAGGAGATATATCAATGAAAAGCGTTCAAAAAAATATCAATGTGAAGACTATTTTCCTGGTTTTTGCTTTACTGCTGGCTGTTGGCTTGCCAATACCAGGCGTTGCTGATGGCGTTTCAGTAGGATTGCTGGCCCAGGTTCGTGCCCAGGGAAAATCAAAGGTCAAAGATAATCGCTTAAAATCATTTACTATCGCTGATTTGATCGGGCGGTATGCTGTACTGGCATTAGAAAACGACACTACTCCGGATGGAGCACCCTACCATGCGGCCTGCGTGGGCATGATCACTTTTGATGGGAAAGGGGCTTTCATCGATAAAGAAACCCATAGTTTTAATGGTCAGATTGTCGTTGCTGAGTTAACCGGTACCTACACCATGAATCCAGATGGCACCGGGGTGTTGACCTTTCATGGAACTGGTCCAGATGGTCAACCCCTGACTTTTGAAGAACCGTTTGCTCTCTCAAATGGTGGGAAAGAAATTACCGCGCTCGTTTCTATCGAAGGGGTGGTTTCCTACGCAACGATGAAGAAGCAATAAGCTTTCAACTCTACTAACGGATTGTTTTTTGGGTTTGATTGATGGGGTAGGTTCAGAATTTTTATAGGCTCCCAGTAAGCGGGCAATTCACCAGAAGGTGCCACTGATCTTTCCTCCATTGGCAAAATGGGTAACGTGGTTTTTGGAAAGAACAATCAACCGTGGTTGTCCTGCTTTTTTTTGGGGTAGTCGTGTTTTAGATATGGAAACACGGCTACCTCTTTTTTTTTGGTATCAGGAAACAGAAAAATCTCCGGTAAACTTGTTGGAGTTGTAAACTCTGGCGCGCTTTGTGCCGAAAAGCGATGTCTTCTGGTTCAGGCCGGGTTGCGATCAACCTGATTTCCAACCTACGATACCCATTCCTTGAGAATTTATATGAGTACGCTCGAACACGCGATTGCGCTGGCTGCCAAAGCCCACGAAGGACAGGTTGACAAAGCCGGTCAACCCTATGTGTTGCATCCATTGCGGATGATGTTACGGTTAACCACACCCGAAGAACGCATCACGGCGGTTTTACACGATGTGGTCGAAGATTGCGGCTGGACGCTTGACCAGCTTCGTGCCGAAGGCTTTTCCGAGGCGGTCATTGATGCCGTGGCGGCGGTGACGCGTCAACCAGACGAGACCTACGAGGCGTTTGTCCTGCGGGCTGCCGCCAACCCAATTGGTCGCCGGGTGAAACTGGCTGATCTGGCTGACAATAGCGATCTGAGCCGGATTGCCAACCCGACTGAGCGCGACCGAAAACGGCTTGAAAAATACAAGCGAGCGATCAAAACGATTCGAGAGCACTACCCTGAAGCCTGATTGATCCAAAAAACAACTGGTTGTGCACGCAACTTGCACTTGTTCTCAACCGGCCTGCCCAAACAGGCAGGTTATATCGTGCATCTTCCGGCTGGAAGGACGGATGCCTGATGAGAACCAGAAATAGAAGGAAAGGATGACTATCTTTTCGGATAGTTTCAACTATCCAAAAGGTTTGTGTGTATGACTGAGACGATATGGTATCCACAGTTGATTGCTGTAACCGGACCTTTGCGAGGGGCAACCATTCAGCTTTCAGATGAGCAGACATTCTTAGGTCGCGGAACGGCCAATCAGATTTGTATTGCTGATCCGTTGCTTTCCCGAAAGCATTGTTCGCTGACGCGCATTGATTCACGGCAATTTGCCATTGAAGACGGCGGCAGCATCAACGGCACCTATGTCAACGGCTGCCCAATCAAAAAACAAATTCTGAAACACGGTGACTGGATTGGGGTCGGAGAATCATTCCTGCTTTTTGTTTGTACCGACCAGCACGAGCAACATCCCAATTCACCATCCGTCCAACTGGATGACAGCCAGATTGCCACCAAAGCCCCGATTTGGCTCAACCCCAAGGAAGCTGTCTATTTGAACCTGGACCGTGAGCTGACCAACCTGGTCCAGAATCAGCAACTGGCACACAACCTGCAGACATTGTTGAAATTCAGCCAGTCGTTGATTGCCTCCCAAAGCTTGCCAAAGCTATATCAGCGAATTGTCGGAGCTGCTTTTGAGATTGTTCCAGCCCAGCGAGGCATACTTTTGCTTGTAAACTCGCGAACCAGTGAACTTGAAACAGCCTTTGCCCAGGAAAAGGGTGAGGTTGCTCCAGCCCAGACGATCAATGTGAGCCAGACCGTGATTCGACAAATTCTGGATAAACGACAAGGGCTGGTGATTTCGGATGTCAAAGCGGAAGAACATCTCCATCAGGCTCAGAGTCTGGTTCATACCGAGGTCAAGGCGGTACTCGGCGTGCCGGTCATTGCCTTTGACCGACTTTTGGGGGTGCTGTACCTCGATAGTTTTCAGCCAGATGCCAGTTTTCACCTGGAGCAGTTACAACTCATTACCGCACTTGCCAGCATTGGCGGTATGGCGATAGATAAAGCCCAGCAGGTTGAGTCATTGATTCAGGAAAATCAGCGACTGCAGGCAGATGTGATGTTTTCGCACAGTATGGTCGGTGAAAGCCCAAAAATGCAGGCGGTGTTTCAACGGATTGCCAAAATTGCGCCAACACCGTCAACCATTTTGATTTTTGGGGAAAGTGGAACCGGAAAAGAATTAGCTGCCCGGGCAATCCATTTGAATAGTCCCCGCTCAACCAAACCGTTTATCGCGATCAATTGTGCGGTGCTCAGTGAGCATTTGCTCGAAAGTGATTTATTTGGCCATGAGAAAGGTGCTTTTACCGGTGCCATCGCGCTCAAAAAAGGGAAGTTTGAGATTGCCGACGGCGGCACGCTGTTTCTTGATGAAATCGGAGAACTTGGGCCGGGACTTCAGGCGAAATTATTGCGATTCTTACAGGAACGAGAATTTGAACGGGTCGGCGGTGTCAACACCCTCAAAGTAGATGTTCGAATTGTGGTCGCCACCAACCGTCAACTGGAAGAAGCCGTGACCCAGGGCACATTCCGTCAGGATTTGTATTATCGGCTCAATGTCATTTCGCTCACCATGCCGCCGCTGCGCGAACGCCAGGAAGATATTTTGGTATTGGCCAACTACTTTACCGCCAAATACAGTCGGGCCATCAACTGGCGGGTCAACCGCATTTCACCTGAAGCCAGCCAGCGACTCCTCGGATATGAATGGCCGGGAAACGTTCGTGAACTCCAAAATGCCATCGAACGAGCCGTGGTGATGACTAACTCTGACGTCATTCTAGCTGAAGATCTGCCGGAAAATATCATTGAATCGGTCCAGAGTGCCGACCCTGGAGAGGGTCCGGATGGCTATCACGATGCGGTTTCGGAATTTAAGCGAAAGCTGATTATCAAAGCCATGGTTGATGCCAGGGGAAATTATACTGAAGCCGGCAAATTACTCGGGATCCATCCAAATTATCTACATCGGTTAATTCGCAACCTGAATATCAAGGATCAGTTAACCCGCCATAGTGGGAAATTGTGAGAAAACCGGGTTCGGGGTTCGGGGTTCGGGGTTCGGGGTTCGGGGTTCGGGGTTTTCGAATTGGGTACAGTTCAACGCGACTATGTTATACCATTTTGCCATGAACTGATCATATTAGAGAGTAGTCAAATAATTCAAGCAGATGAACTTAGCGAACTACTGACTACTGACTACGAACTGGTATAAAAAATCCCCGGATGAGGCGCCACGCTTCGTCCGGGGCACTGAGCAATTTTGCGATCTCAGAGAAAGTACAAGCACAATCAGATAGTTCCTTAAAATCTTATCATTGATGAATGATTATTCGGGGTGATGGTCACCTCCTGTACCTGTTCATCACAGGCGATTTTTCGGTTTGACGTGGCTGAGCGGTCTATCACAACTGATGAACGACATCTGGCCACGAGGATGCACTACGGGCAACCTCCTGTGAAGGAAGACTGACACCTACAATCACAAGAACTTGACTGCCAACAGTTGAATTGCCTGTTTCAACCGCAGAACGTCTGGGTTAATCGAAGCTAGTTGGATGTCATGGGTGTAGCACCGACTATAATCCTCTATTAGGCTCTGGGCAAGCTCTCTAAAAAAACCTCAAGAAACGTATAAATATAAGAAAGTAAAAGGAAGAATAAAAATGATCAGGTTTGGCACGCAGGCTTCAGGACAAAAAATTGTAGGGAAATTCATCTTCCCGATTGGGAGTAGCGCCGCCCAATTTGTGACAAGACTGTACCCTATCAGGGCGTAACCCCAAAACCAACCCTTGACAAGCAAGGCAGTTTATCTCACCCAAATAACACATTTGCACCGGATTTGGAAAATAGTTTTGCTTGACAGCCGGAATTGAAATGTTAAGCTTTATCCGCACCGCAACTGCGTGTAAAATGTACTTCATTCAATCAAACAACTTATCTGAATCTATCATTTCTGGGGAATTGCGTTTTTTGAAGACTCCAACCGGTGGTTGGAGGAACACCGATCAATTGCCCGAACTACACGGGGAGCGCCGCTGCATGGTGATACGGTTGAGTCAAAGTCGAATTGGCTGGTTGGGTATTTTATTGTGCCTGACTGTGATTGGGAGCGGGTTGGGATTGTCCTTCCGGCTTGTCAATCAAACCCAGGCTCAAGCTGGACAGGCTGGCGGGAAATCAACCACGTCATCGAGCTTCCCAATCAAAGCTCACCTCAAACAATCCAATCCGCTGCCGTGCGAACGGCCATTGTTGAATGCCCCACGGTGTCTGGCGTTTGATTCAGCCGGGAATCTGTATGTGGCGGACGCCTTCAACTACCGAATTCGGAAAATCACTCCAGATGGCCTTCTTTCGACGGTTGCCGGAACTGGTGAAAACGGTCACACGGGAGATGGCGGACCAGCCGTGGAAGCTTCGGTTTACGGCACCTATCTGTTGACGGATATGGAGGTGCATAACAACCAGCTCTATTTTTCAGGATTGACCGATTCCGCTGGAGGTCAACAGGAGGGGGACGCCATTCGGGTGATTGATTTGGAAACCGGAATCATCAACCGGTTTGCTGGAAATTACGTCAACGGAAGCGATGGCAATGCCGGCAATGGTGGGCCCGCCCTCGATGCTCACCTGTATTATCCCGCTGGATTGTCATTTGCTGGAAATGATCTCTATTTCACGGAAATCGGAACGGGAATCCGGGTTGTTTCAAACGGAATCATATCAAGTGTTGTGCCGTTTAGCGGGTATGCCTGGGGGATGATGTATGACGGGACGAATTTAGCCGGGTTCGTCCAGGATGAAGTAAATTCACAGCAGTTTAAATTAAGGAAGGCAGCGACTCCATCCGGTGAATTCACCGATGTCGAAGTAAACCTTATTTTTCCCTATGATGTTGCGTTTGACCCAATGTCAGGCGACTACTTTACATTCAATGCTTATAGAGACGGCGGGGTTATGTCACCCCAAATCTATCGGGTTTCGTCAACTGGGGAAGTAACATTATTCGCCGGAAATGGAACCGAAAGCTACAGCGGGGATGGTGGCCCGGCGATCAATGCCGGATTCAGGTTTCCGTACAACACGCCTCCAAGTGCGTTGAGGGTGCATAATGGTTATCTCTATGTGTCTGATACTGGGAACGAGTGTGTCCGGCGAATCAATCTGACCACGGGAATTGTCACTCTTTATGCTGGAACGCCGGGGGTTGCTGGGTTTGAAGGCGATGGCGGACAGGCCGTTGTTCCAGAAGTTGCCGGGCCGGGCGTGTTTGAGTTTTCAGCCGCTGAATACACGGTCGAAGAAAACGCCGGAGTCGCCACGATTGAAATTACCCGCACGGATGGCGGATGCGGAGAGCTGTTTGTCGAGTTCACGACGCATCCGGGAACGGCAACCGTGCCCGAAGACTTCACCGAAATCACGACCGGCGTCACGTTTGCCGACGGCGAAACCGGGAGCAAACAAATTCTGATTCCAATCACGGACGACACCAACGCCGAACCGCCCGAGTCCTTTACCGTGGAAATCATTGATTGGCTTGGAAATTCGGAAATCGGAGAGAATTTCCTGGCAACCGTCGTCATCACCGACAACGATGGTCAACCGGCGCCGGTCATCACTTCAATTGACCCAAACAAAGGCGCTGCTGGGACGTCGTTCTGGGTGAGCTTGAAAGGGACAAACCTGGGAGGTTCACCAACAATTGAAATTTTGGACGGCGGCGGCATCACGGTTTCAGAACTGACAGTGCGGTCAAGTGAAGAACTCGTCGCCCGGTTTGCCATTGCCGCAAATGCTCCGGTTGGTTTCCGTCAGATTCAGGTTCGCAAAGCGAATGGTCAGGTGAGCAACACGGTGCCGTTTGAAATTCGGCCTGCTGGGAGCGCGCCAAGAATTCTCACCCAATCCCAAAACACGACCATTGAGTATGCCGAGACGGCCAGGCTTGAAGTCTTCGCGGCTGGAACGGGTTCGTTGACCTATCAATGGTATGCCGGTTTTGCCGGATTGACCGATGTCCCGATTGTCGGTGCCACGAGCCGGACCTACCAGACGGACCAGTTGACGACGACGACGAGTTTTTGGGTTCGGGTGCGCAACACAAACGGCGTTGCCGACAGCCAGACGATTACCGTCACGGTCAACCCACCTGAAGCCGCGACCTTCGGCTTTTCGCAACTGCTCTACATTCCCGGAGTCGAACAACTGCTGGTGTTTTCGGCGACGGACGCGCTCTATCTGGCGCAACTCTATTATGACCCGATTGTGTCGGTGAACGTCAAAGACCAGACCGGAGCGACCCTGATCAACAAGTCCGATTTGCACTTTGCGTACTTTGGCTTTTTGCCTGCCGAACAAGGGTCAACCTACACGCTCAAATCGCACCATTGCCTGGACATGTTCTACACGGTGATCGTTACACCACCGAACGATTTCAGATATGACGATGAATTCAACTTCTCGGAGATGCAAAGCGACCAGGTCTATAGCGTTTGCACCTGGAAACTCTGTGGATGTTCAGTTTGAAGGCCAATGTTTTGGAACTGACCCAACCCGAATTCAGTTTGCTTTTCTCGGGCCGGATGGAAACCCGACCGACAAAGTGAAAATTCAGGGCTCACCGATGATTGGGCCAGGAGGTCGTACCTTGAAGGTGAAGTTCATTGTGGATATGTTCGCCCCGCTGAGTACTCCGGTCACTCCTTATAAAGTATTGCTTGATGTTGATGAGTATCCGCTTCAATGGCCGTTCCAGGTCATTGCACCAACCGTCAAAATAAATTTCTTTGAAATTGTTCCACTCGGTGGTGTGACGACGGTTACCGTTGAAAGTCAGGCGTTAACGCCGGGTCAGGCTCTGACGGTTGAATTGATCATCAAGTCGCTTGGCGCCACCGCTGGAGGGGCTGTTTTTCACACTGACGGAACTCCAGTCACTGGAAATGGACCAACCTCAAAATTGATCACCTTTCAGGGAAATCAGCAAATCAAAGTGAAATTGGAAGGTGTGAAGGTGAGTTCAGACACCTATGATGTGATATTGGAAGCCAGAGAGAAAACTTCCGGGTCTGGAGATGGGTCGCCTGGAGAAGACCCGCTGTTGGATGACAACCAGTTTACGGTTTTTCAATATATTGTTGACTCAGTTGGTTTTGTTGGAGGCCACCAGCTCTATTCCTGGGAAATGCCTGGGAATCCAGCGATTGTCAACAACGGCGTCACCGTCAACTGGAATCGGGATAAACCAGAAAATCCGAATTCAAAAGCCGCTTACAATTTCCAAAATCTGGCGAAAGACCCAAACCAGGAGGTACGGGTTTTTGCCAATATCAGCGTAGTGCCGATTGATATCTTCCAGGCACTCACTGAAACGATTCCAGTCAAATTTAGAGTGGTTGCCCAGGAACAGACGGGTGTGGGATTGTGTCCGCCACAGGATGGGATGTTGTCTGCCTCAGATTTTATAACCCCCCGCCTTGTTTTAGATCGGACGAAGTTGGAGACCTCAGGTCAGGGTGTCAAAGTTGGACGATATACCCTGGTCTGGCAGGCTTCATATGAAAAGGCGAATGGAACTGACATTTGGACGCCACTCAGTGGCCCAGCCGGAGTAACCCAATCCACCACCGGGCCGCACACCATTTACTGGACCTTCACCAATCCGATTGCCAATCCGTTTTTTGACCCGTTGGGAACTGGTTTGGTAAAAAACTATCTATTTGACAGAGCATTAGAGTGGGGGTGTGGGTTAGTGGCCGGAGGAATCAATGGCGAAGATAGTCCTGGTGACCAACCGGTCAACAACCCGGTTGAGATTGCAAATCGCGTCACTAAAGGTATCGGGGCGAAAATATCTCTTCAACTAGCTGATCAGGAAGAATTAGACCACCCTCTAGAAATAACTGACGATTCATCAAGTTCCTTGTTGGGAGGGTCATCAAATCATGCTGTCTTTTTGACAGGTCTTTTGAAAAGCATTGGGATCGGCGCAACAACCAAATATTACTGGAGCGGCAACCAGCAAGGATATTATTCTTTTGTCTATATCAAGGACCCTGATACTCCAGATGGAGGGAAGCAGGTACGCTCATTTCAGGTCATCAGGCCGTCAAATGATCAGGTTGAGACCAATCCCCACTTTATTTACTACGCGGTTGTTGCTGTGAATGGTATTCCGGGGGTATATGATCCCTCCTATGGAAATCATTCACTCTTTTTCAAATATGCACAGTTTAGTTTTGGTGAATGCGTTGATGAAAGAGGCAACTTCTTGCAAGGGGCGAATAAGGTTGAATCAACCAAACCACCTGGACGCCCCCTGGGGGTTGACCAATCAACGTGTGATCATGGTGAAAATGCAACGATCATACCAGAGACATTGAAAGCTCCAGTAAAAGCAAACGCTGAGTTTTTAATTAAAATCACAATTACCAATACTGGTTCAATCACATTACCTCAAGGGTCAATTGTAAAGTTAAAACCATCAGAATCATTGAATCAAAGTTGGGGAGTTCCAGAAGGATTTGATCTGGCTATTCCATTACCTCCCAAAGAATCTTTCACCAGCGTATACAAGCTAAAAGCACCATCTGATCCAGGAATACATGGTTTACAATTTCTGCTTTTTGATAACCGCCAGGGAATCCAATCCTTTGGAGAAGGAAAAACTATAGAGGTTGTAGTCCGTCCAGACTGAATTGAGAACAGTAACTAACAAAGTAGTGAGGTGAATTATGAATAACTACAAATGGGTAATTCTATTTCCAGCGTTAACTGTCATCCTACATCTGGTTGGAATTCGATCTCATTTGGTTCAAGAACCAATAAAACTTTCTTCTTTGAAACAGTTAGAGGCACAATCGGACCACCTCGCTGTTTTTATTCAGAGCAAAGAGCAAAATTATGTTGTTTCTCATAAGAGAACCTCAGAAGGTGCTGGGTACTCTTATATGAGGCAAATCTATAAATCAGAAAAATATTCGGTAATCGCCAATATTCGAATCTGTGAAAGTCAAGAAGTTGCTGAAGAGAGATTTAAGCGACTTGGGTCAAATGGGGCGGTAGGAATGCGATTGGCAGAGATTGGGGATAAGGCTCACGGGTGGTTTGATGGGACACTCTATGTCAGAAAAGGAAATGTTTTGGTGCTTATCTACGTCAACCCCCGACTAAGTAAAGATGAGCAACAACATCAAAACCAAGCTGAACAAAGTGCTGGAGTAAACCAGCCGAACTCTCAAGAAGAACCAATAAATCGAAACCCTAATACTTCGACAGAACTTGAAATCGCCAAACGGTTTGCCCGGCACATCGTCGGTTTTTTTGAAGAACAAGCCCAGTAGAGAGGCTGAAAATGATAGTGACTCTGATTTGGAATCTGGAAGTTTTACACGAGAGGTGAGTTATGGGTAACTACAAACCTTTGATTTTGATACTGATTATAGTCCTTGTTTGGTTCCAGCCTTGCTTAGCCCAAGAACGGGTCAAAGTTCATTCACAAGAGCATTTGAATCTGATATCTAATCAACTTGCCACCTACGTTCAGAGTTTAGAAGGTCGGTATTTGATCATGTATAAACGGGGTTGGGCGGATTCCGGATCAATTAGTTCGTTAAGGCAAATTTATCAATCAAAACAATATTTGGTTACAGCGAACATTTTGATTTGTGAAAATCAAGAGGCTGCTATAAAAGGATTTAAGGAGTTGTTTCCACGATCTGATGGTGCGGTAGGAATGCGATTGGCAGACATAGGAGATAAAGCCCACGGGTGGTTTGATGGGACGCTTTATGTCAGAAAAGGAAACGTCCTGGCATTGATTTATATTGATCAACAACCTGATACGGGCAAAGAGGTACAGCAAAACGAAAACCAGTCAGGGCAAACTACAGAAGCCAACCAGTCTGATGAAGAGCCAGTCAATCGGAATCCAAATTCCTCAACCCGGCTAGAGATTGCCAAGCGGTTTGCCCGGCATATCGTCGGTTTCTTTGAAGAACAAGCCCAATAGAAAGGCTGGAAATGAAAGTGACTCTGATTTGGAATCTGGAAGTTTTACACGAGAGGTGAGTTATGGGTAACTATAAGTATTTGATTTTGATACTGATTATAGCCCTTGTTCGGTCCCAGACTTGCTTAGCTCAAGAGCTGATCAAAATTAATTCACAAGATCAGTTGACTCAATACTCAAAGCAGCTAGTTATACATATTCAAAATCAAGAAAGGAGGTATTTACCAACTTACCAGCGAGCTTCAAAAGGGATTGAATCGAGCTTTATCAACCATGCATATCAATCAAAGAAGTATTCTATATTAATTGATATAGAAATTTGTAAAGATCAATTAGTTGCAATAGAAGGGTTTAAACACTTATTTCCACGATCTGATGGCGCTGTTGGAATGCGGTTAGCTGAAATCGGAGATAAAGCCCATGGCTGGTTTAATGGAACGATTTATGTGAGAAAGGGAAATGTCCTTGCTTTTATCTATGTGAGACCACGGGATCAAGGCAATCAGGGACAGCAAGCACAAGTCCCCCCCAACCCTGGACAACCTGCAGAAACCAACCAGTTTGATGAAGAGCCAGTCAATCGAAATCCTAATACTTCGACAGAACTTGAAATCGCCAAACGGTTTGCCCGGCACATCGTCGGTTTCTTTGAAGAACAAGCCCAATAGAAACGTTGGAAATGATGGGGACCGAATAAGGTGAGCTATGGAAAACTCCAAATTGTTGATCTCAATACTATTTATGTTTCTTTGGCCTATTTGTTGTCTACAACTCGGTTTAACGCAAGACCTGATCAACGTTGGCTCACATCAACATCTGCAGGTTCTTTCAGACCAATTGTTAATAAAGATAAAAGCCCAAGAAGAGGGGTATCAACTAAGATCAAAAAATATTATTTTTGATACTGACTCACAGTCCGGTGAGATAATCCACGTCTATCATTCTGAACAGTTTGATGTTAGATGTGATATCTCTTTCTGTTTGAATCAAGAGCAAGCAAGGGATGGGTTGAAGATGGCGATCCTTGGCGCTAATGGTGTACAGGGAATGCGTTTAGCTGATTTGGGAGATGAAGCTTATGGTTGGTGGACAGGGCCGGTATATGTCAGGAAAGGGAATTTACTTATCCTTGTATATATATATCCTTCTGACTCTTTCCAAAAGAACCTTGAAATAGACGAGACAAAGATACTAAAGGACCTTAGTTCCTCCGAAAAAAACAAAGATTCGCATAGTATGAAAAAACAAGATCTAACCCGCCCAATTTTGCGTGACTTAGCAAAAGATTTCGTCAGACACATACTAGCTTTCTTTGAGGAGCAAGCACAGTAGAGAGACTAGAAATGATGGTGACTCTGATTTTGAATCTGGAAGTTTTACACGAGAGGTGAGTTATGAAGAATTACAAATGGTTGATTTGGTTGATAATGATGATTGGAACCTGCCTGCAACCTTGTTTGGCTCAAGAACCACCTAAGGTTTACTCACAAAAAAAATTAGATTTGCTTTCTGATGATCTTGCTCGTTATATCCATAGTAAAGAAGAGCGATATCTAACGGGTTTTCATCGAGGTTCAGAAGGAATTGAATCGGGATTTATCAATCAAACCTATCAATCAGAGAAATATTTTATTGTTATTGATATCAACCTTTATAAAAGCGAAGCTGCCGCTGCCGAAGAATTTAAACAAGCCTTTTATGGGTCAAATGCTGCGGTAGGAATGCGATTGGCAGAAATTGGAGATAAAGCCCACGGCTGGTTTAATGGAACGATTTATGTGAGAAAGGGAAATGTCCTTGCTTTTATCTATGTGAGACCCCGAGATCAAGACACCCAAAGTCAGCAAACACAAAACAAAGACTCTCAACCTGGACAAACTACAGAAGCCAACCAGTCTGATGAAGAGCCAGTCAATCGGAATCCAAATTCCTCAACCCGGCTAGAGATTGCCAAACGGTTTGCCCGGCACATTGTCGGTTTTTTTGAAGAACAATCGGCTTGGAACCAACTTCAACCGTCAGGAAAAGGTCAAGAGTCCCGCCTTCAGGCGGTTCCAGTGCCTTTCAATCCAAATTTCGAATTCCAAACCCGCCTGAAGGCGGAACTCTGAACTTTTTGAGCACGAAACGGAGGAAAAATCATGATCAGGTTTCGCATAGTTGGATGGATAGCAGTCCTGTGGCTGTTGGGAAGCGCTCCCGCGTTTGCCCAGGCAGAGTTGGCTCCAGCAGATCCAAACAACCCAATTCAGGTCTTGGGATGCCGACTCGCCAACCGCATTCATGACCTGGAACGACTCTATTTGCTTCATTCCTGGGATGATCGGAAGGATAAGGGTGTTGAATACTGTGTCGGGCAAGCCTATAGCTCCGAATACCATTATGTTTCGGTTCATGTCTGTGTGTATAAAGACAAATATCGGGCTGAAGAACAATTTAGTATTTACTGGGGACAGGCTGGAAAAGCAGCCACCTACCTGCTTGATTTCGGAGACCAGGCGTTTACGGCGGATGATCGCTACACCTATGTCAGAAAGGACAATGTACTGGTCTTTATCAACGTCAGTTTTAAGGAACCCTGGAAAGACCCGGATGATACCTCGAAGAAACCAGATGACGCTCCCGAATTGAGTCAACAAGAAAAGCAAAAACAACGGTTTGATGCCCGTGTGGAAATCAGCAAGCTATTTGCCGGGCACGTGTTTGCCTTGATCGAAGCCGACCCAAAACTGACTGCACCACGATGACTGGTCAGGAGAAATCAGGGAAGTACGCTTTTCTCAATCAGTTAACTTCTTCATGAGAGGACCCTATGCGCGGAAATACAGGTCTTATTTTTGTTACAATGATCGGTCTAACCTTCATTGATAGTACAATTCCCAGGTTGGTCACAGTCTGCGAAGCTTCCTCGATACAGCAAAGGCAAACAGCATCCAAAAAACAGACCCAAACGATTCCCTCGCAAGCGGTGTATTTTCAACTCTTTCGGCAGGTAGCGGCGCTGGAAGCCAAAGCGGTTGAGTCTCCGGCCAATGCCGACAAGTACCGCGCCGTTTACCGCAATCTTGCCGGACTGACCGACGCCCAAAACGCCGTTCTGCTCAAAACCGCCGTAGACTGCACCCGACAGGTAAACTCCCTCGACGCCCGAGCCAAAACCATCATTGCCAGTTTCAGGGCCCAATTCCCAAACGGGCAGGTTCCACAAGGGAAGACGCTTCCACCTCCACCTCCGGAATTGCTGCAATTGCAGAAAGACCGGGACGCCACGATTTTGCGTTTCCGGGACCAGCTTCGGACTGCTTTCGGAGAAGCCGCATTCGCCCGGTTTGATGCGTTTGTCCAGGGAAACATCGGCAGCAAAATGACGGTTTCCAGGCCCGTACCCTCAACTCATTCGACCGGCAGCCTGGATTTTCAGAATTAACTTGATATCCTGCTTCGAAGTGGTGGATTGGAACGCGAAATAAGGAATCGTTGAGCTTGATACCAGGGTCATTCTCAAATGATCGCCTTGTTTTCAAATATGACTAAACGACTGAAAAACTTATACATCCATAAGACCAAAAGAGTACTGTTGAATTTGCTTTAAAAGATCCGCAGGAAGAGGCGGAATGAAGCTCAATTTGAAATAAATCTGAATTTTTTCTAAATTTTCCTTGCTCAATTTTTTTTGTCCGGTATACTTGCCGGCGTTTTTGGCCATCCCAATATATTCGACTTTCTCTCGTCATTTTTCTACAACGTATCTACCTGCGGAGAGTCTCCGGTTGAGGTGTCACTTCACCTCAACCGACGTCGCGCGGAACAACAACTTGTGGGTAAATTCTGTTTCCAATTCAAGGGGGATGTATGTCTACGCCGCTTGTTCCAATTCAAATCCCTTCGATTTACAAGAAAAACGGAATCCGGGTACCGCTTCCGGCTCGCATGGCCAAATGTGCCCCTGATATGCTGGCTGCCATCCGGGCTACCGAAAAGGAGGTTGAACAGGCGGGAGGGAACCTCTACCTGTCAGACCTTTTTCGCAGTTATGAAATGCAGCTTGGCTCGCATCTGGATTATGTGAAAGGTAAGAAGTCAGCCTTTAGCCCTCCACCGGGTGGAAGTATGCACGAAGCCGGGCGCGCGCTGGACCTGGATCTGGACGCGCTCAATATGAAGCTCTCCACGTTTTGGGAGATTGCCAGCCACTCGGGACTCGTCCCTATTATCTCAACGCCCAACGCCAGCAAAAGCGAAGCCTGGCACTTTGATTGCCGGGGCAGCCACGACCGGGTGTATCAGTATTATTCGACGGGAAAAGCGTCCAATATGAAACCCTATACGGCGATGGCCGTGAGTGGTATTTTGGCGATTGATGTTCAAGTGGACCGGTTCAAATCCAAACAAACCGAGGCCAAAATCCAGGCGGCGCTCATCCGACTCGGCTTTGATCCGGGGGCGATTGATGGCGACCTTGGCAATCGTTCAAAAGCCGCCCTCAGTACGGTTGGGATTGCCTTTACCACTCCGGCTGAAGTATACGCGGCGCTCGATACCAAACTCCGGGAAGCCTTTCCAACGGAGTTTGCCATTGATTCAGATGGTGATGGCATACCTGATGCCGACGACGAGTTTGATCATTCGCTGCCGGGGCATATCATTCAATAATACCCGTCAGGAGTCAGAAGTTCTTCAAGTTTATTCTTTGGAAGTTCCTTAGAGACTGTTTGGAAATTCCTGGAATTTCCATAAGGCATTGATTTGAAAGAAAACTGCTTCTACCGGATTTTGTGTTAGGTCAGGCCGGTGTTGGAAATAAAGGGCTTGTCAGTACCACCTGCGTGAGCGGGTTGGGTTGGAAAGCAAACAGACCCACCCACTCACGCGGGTGGTACTGACTCATTGGTTCTTTTGATTCGTCTCCAACACAAAATCCGGTAGAAACAGAAAGAAACTCGTTCTTGAGCCCGCGAAGCGGGTGGCCGGCTCGTAGCCCCGGATGGAGCGCAGCGGAGTCCGGGGAACCGAATTTCGCCTGGTTCAAACCCGCGCAGCGGGTGTCGGCAACCAGAATCGAAGACTGCCGGCGCCTCCTTCGGAGGCTCACTTCGGAACGGCACGTGGCCCCAGGGTTCGAAGACTCACCCTGGGCTACGAGCCTTCCACCCGCTTCGCAGGTTCAAACACTGAATTTCCAAACAGTCTCTTAAAGATTTTCAGTTACACGTGTGCCAGTCGCATCAAGGAAGACTTATGACCGAATTGATTCTATTTGAAAAAAATCGGCCTTTGCTGGAGGGAAACAGCGCCCTGGGGATTGAGATTGGAATCAATCAGGAGCCAACCCTTCTGCTGGCTTTTCGCAATGACACCCCGCCAGACCGGCAAATCGAACTCGGTTATATCTCGGTCAGTACGTCCGGCGGATCAGATATTCAGTTTGCCGGTGACAAGGGAATGGTGACTTTTAAGGCTGGGGCTTCGGCGGGAGCTGGAATGGGGATTTACTGGAACAGCCCAAATGTTATCAACGCTCTTGCGCTCGATGAAAAATCACTCGCTGGATTTTCATTACCTTCAGCGGCGACTCATTACTATTCATTGTTGCGATGGGGATATGACGTCAATGCTTCATTTGACGCCAGCGTCGGGCTTGGGTATGGAACGGTCTCTTTTGGCGGTGATGGGCACTTTGAGCGAACGTTTGCGGTGCTCCGGCGCTTTCCATTTCAAACCGGAATCCGCACTGCCTTTACCGGAACGGTCAATAGCTGGAAACTTCCTAAAAGTGTTCAGTCAGAAACAGATTTAGAGCCTGGCACCTGGCTCATTTCAGCCGTTGACGGCTCACTGGGGCTCAACGTTGGGGCTCAATTCGGCTTTGATTTCAACTGGGTTCGTGAAGCCCAACTGGGCGGATTAACCGGGGATATTGGACTCCGGCTGCAGCTTGGCGTGGGGGTGGTGCTTGGGTTTTCAGCCAGTGGACAGTTTGCCATTGTGGTCAGCCGCGAATCCCTGGACGCAACCGATCAAAAAATTCAGGTCCGGGTATACAAGCTCAAAATGCGCGGCTGGGATTTTGCCTTTAATGCCGGGGCACGCGTTGAGCCCAGATTTGAATTGCCGAAATCCGCGGATGATTTGATTGCGGCAGTGTTTGGCGTCCAGGCGGAACAGGTGCTCAAAGGACTGGAAGAATGGACAAATCCAGGTCATAGATTAACCGAATTGCTTGGCGACCAGGTTGATGAATATGCCCGGACGTTATTAACCCGGCTCACTGGCCTTGATACTGTGACGGATGCCCGCGGGAACTTACTGGAATTCCTCGAAGCCTGGCAAATTCTGCCGCACCCGGTTGCCACTGTCATCTGGAAAATTGCCCGAGATGAACCAAAGAAGGGATCCGACTCACGCCTGGGCGAATTTCAACACTTTCTGGCTGCTTTGTCTGAAGGGAACGAAGAAGCCATTCAACGTGAATTGGCCGCCTGGCTCGAACGGGTTGATTTTCTGGATACGCCGATTGGCCAGTGGCTCAGTGCTTTTGGCACCGACGGCATTTTGACGGTGCTTGATAACATCCCAGCACTTCAGCAACTTGCTCGGGCGACAGTCCGAGTGTTTGGTGGAGGGGAAACGAACCGGCTCCTGGGTGGTATTTTCCAACTGGTTCAAAAATTTATTGAAGATACACTCAAAATTGACCTTGGAAAGTTGAAAGAGATCAGTACAAAGGCTGACTTTGACAATCTGGACCTGTTCCTCAAAGGAAAACTGGCTGAGTTTCTCGGTGTCAAACTCGATCAGGTGTTTGGAAAACTTGGCGATATTCAGAAAACGATTGAATTTTTATTGAGCAAGCAGGAAGAGCTTTACACCAAAACCCTCAACACACTTCGCCAGAGCTATGATTTTAACATCCAGGCCGTTGTGCAGCGGAGCACAACCCGAACGGCACTCATTGATGTTGAATTTGATTTTGGGGCTGGTGACCCGGCTCTGCTTCGTCAATGGCTCCACAAAGCGATTGCCGGAGATTTCACTGAAATAGTGTTGAATCCAAAGCCCGGAGTCCGGTTGCGCAAAGGCGTGTTGACTCACGAAATTACCCGCAGTTCATTTGTTGAGGTATCGCTCCCGTATTTTTCAAGCCGAACCACCAACCTTTCCAAATCGCTGGCCAGCCTGAATGCAGTGGATGAAGCGAATGGTCGGTTGTTGCTGTATACCCTGGATGCAACAAATCAAAAAACAGCCAGAATCAATGCCCATGCGGTTCGCCAAAGCAGCCTGACCGTTGGGTTGAGCCTCGCTTCGACGGGTGGTCAACTCGTTCGACATTCTCAAACGTCTGCCAGGTATGGCTACAATTACCGCCAGTTTGTCAAAGATATGAAGCGGGTGGATTTCGAACGTCTGCTGGAGCCCTGGATTGAGGCATACTTTCCCAGGGCGTTTGGCGTTGAAGGAAAAGCTGATTTTCCAGAATGGGTGAGTGTGGTTGATGACCTGTTGGAAAAACAACTGGACAATGGCCCTGGTATTGTGGGCGATACACTGATTCATCTGGAAGTCTCGCTCCCCGGAAACCTGGTTACTGCCTGGCTCAATACCAGACCCGACAAAAACGATCCTCTCTATGAACGGCTCTCCATCCGATTGCAGCGCAAAGTCAAAGAAGTCCTGGCGTTTTACTTTTTGATGGATCCCAAACGCTATGAAACCAAAGTTCCAACCCAGACCCTGCTGGTGTTTGCCTCGATGCCGCCCATTGCAACGAATGACAAAAACTACTGGGATTGGCGGAAAAGTACGAGCCCGGTGGTTCAGCATCCAACCACAACTGAACAATTGAAAAAACGCCTGGCCGTGGTCAAGCCAATGCTCCAGAAGTTTGACAAACTCAAGGATGATGCTGAGTTTTATGACCCGAAGCAGGCTGAAGTGTTACAATTACAGGCGACTTCGGGGATTGGCGCCGAGTTTCTCAGGCAATTGCTGCACTTTGAAGAAACAATTGTTTTTGGCGCCATCAATGCCGCGATTGAGTTAGCCAGCTTCAAAAACGACGCTGACCAGAAACCTGAAGACGCCATCGAAAGCCTGGCAAAGTTTGGGGTGAAAGTCGTTGAAACCTTTCACTCCAACGTTGGCAAAGCGTATGGCGGCATCGAAATCAATGCGCTTCAGAGCCTCATTTTTATCGAAGCCGCCGCAGTCCTGGCGGATCTCCCCAATCCACCACGACCAAATGCTCTGTTGAGCCTGTCGTTTTTGAATCGAAACGCCACCATCACCGCCGAACAAATCGCTGCCGGAGAAAACCCCACATCTGAAGAGCTGGCCCTGGCCGAACGCCTGATTCACATCGAAGGCTAATACCATTTTGGAAGGAAGCCCTCATACTATGGGAAGGCTAAAATATTGAAAGTATTGTATTTCCCTTAGCCCTTAGCCCGATACCCTTAGCCCAAATTGGTATAACTCAACCTGTCCCCTTACCTGGAAAAGGAGGCGCTATGTCGTTGTTTGATACCCGGTTAAGCCGTGTGAATACAGAGATTTGGAAAACAACTGGTCCACTGGTCCTTCCTGAACGGCAGATCCCAGAAGTCTCAGGCCGAAAAAATGTTGGGGTGACCTTTTCAGGCGGAGGAACGCGCTCAGCTTCGGCGACGCTCGGTCAGCTTCGAGCACTCAATGCACTCGGATTGATTTCAGGCATCCGATACCTGTCCTGTGTTTCAGGCGGTTCCTGGGCAAGTATTCCGTTTCTGTATCTGCCTGAAAATTACTCGGATGAATTGTTTTTAGGACCAGTCATTGAGCCGCAGAACATTACCCTGTCAAACCTGGTTTCAGCACCGCCCGGAAGTTTATCCCACACGATTGCCAATTCTGAGATTGTCCGTTCGTTTCTCGATGCATTGTTTAATCTGGGTGGATTTGAAGCCTTTTCCCGAGCACTGGGGAAAATATTTCTGGACCCGTTCGGCATTGGCTCGGTTGAAAAGTTTTTCACCTATTCAGCCACGACCCGAAGCGGTATTCGCCAGACGAATCCAAAAATGCGCGACGAAGATTTCTATCTCCAGAAATCAAATCGGCCATTCTGGATTGTTGGCGGAACCTTGTTTGAAGAAAGCGAGAAAGATTCAAACTATCATTTTGAGTTCACACCACTGTATGCCGGTATTTCAACCCTGCATCAGGGGCAGGGAATCAATGGCTTGAACATTGGTGGTGGCTATGTCGAACCATTTGCCTTTGATTCTGAATCTCCAGGTGATCAAGGCGGCCCTGGAATGACTTTTACGTGCAAACTTGGTGGAAAAGCACACTGGTTGACGCTCAGTGACGTGATTGGAACCAGTGGCGCTGCCCCAGCCAGAGTTTTGAACGAAATGGGGTTGGATTGGATTGGTTTTCCAGAGTTCCGTTACTGGCCTCCGGCGGATATGCCACGCGCCAATTTGGAGAAAAGCTACCCATTTGGAGATGGTGGTTTTCTGGAGAACCTGGGATTGATTGCGTTGCTCAAGCGCAAAGTTGAGCGGATTGTCTGCTTTGTCAACACGCGTGACCGACTTGAAAAACGATCTAACGGCTCGCTTTCCATCAATACGTCACTGCCGCCGCTGTTTGCTCGGGCCGGAGACTTTACACTCAACCATGTCTTTCCTGAGGTGGGATTCCAAAAACTGGTTGATGGTCTGCTTGCAGCCCAATCAGCCGGTGGACCGGTGATGTTCCAGGATCGCTATCAGGTACTTGAAAATGCGTTTTATGGTGTGCCGGGCGGGTGGGAAGTTGATGTCCTGTGGGTGTACAACAACCGTGTCCCGACCTGGGAAGCCAGATTGACATCCCAGGTCCGGGAACTGCTGAAAACTTCAAAATTCGAACGGTTTCCGCACTACAAAACCTTTGGTGAAAACCTGCCGCACATCATTGATTTAACGCCCGAACAGGTTGAACTGCTGGCCCACCTTTCGTGCTGGAATGTGCTGTCACACGAGGCGGTCTTTGACGCCTTTTTGAATGGAGCCACCTGATTGTCACTCTTCAGATTCCAATCTGCACATTACACCCGGAGGGCATTTCCAGACATACTTGCCAGTGGTGTCAATGTACCCAACGTCGTCAGCCGCCAGTCCGTGGCGAAATCTGGAAAAGTAGCCGTTGCTGCGAGGTTCCTTCTCAGGAACAATCGCTTTCTTTCCTTTTTTATCAATAAAATAGCTTTCAAGACCGACCGTGACGTAGGCAAACCCTTCGGAAAATGGAAACGCTTCGTCAAAGACAGCCGGAATTACAACCTTACCGGTTTTATCAATAAATCCATATTCTCGTGTTTTACCAATTTAAGCAGCAGGTTTCTTCTGTAACTTATTGAAAATACAGCGGAGTGGGTTTTTTCGATAGTTTCTCAAAACCACGCCTTTGAGGGCAACTTCCGAAAAAAGAATGATCGAGGCATCCAGTAC
>JACQXX010000121.1 GCA_016208495.1 Acidobacteriota bacterium
GCTGGCAGAAACATTGGTTTTCGCCCGGATGGGCGCCGGACCATAGCCGGCGGCAAGTGTCGCTTTGGACACGCGGCCACCGGACAGAGTCGCCATCACGGGTGCGCGCCCGGATGGGCGCTGGAACAGGAGTCGTGAGCCAGAAGCCGAAAATTCGACGAAAAACAGGGTCGAACCAGCTTCCAGCGCCCATCCGGGCGCGAACCACTGCGGACCAAAGATCCGGTGGTGTGCCCAAAGCGGCAAACCACCGGCTATTGTCCGGCGCCCATCCGGGCGAAAGCCAATTCGGAGGAACCAAAATTCCATCCCCCATTTATGGGGACTTGTACTAAGGGAAATACAGCTTTTTCAACAACTTACCATCTTACTCAGATAACAGGATGGTATCAGGTTGCGGGATAACGAGTTCAGGCTTCAGGAGCTAAAGACATAGCGGTGGAGCGGTACGGCCTGAACCACTTCGACTTGTTGACGGCTGGTTTCTGATTGACTTCAGGAGAGGTGACTTAGAGGCAGGAGGACTAATTGTGTATCGTTTCGTCGAATTTAGATAGGACTTTGTTTTCAGCGATGGCTGGCATTGGTACTTCAGCCAGCGGGAGTTCCAGGTGAAAACAACTTCCTTTGCCTGGACCGTCGGATTCAGCCCAGATGCGCCCGCCGTGGGCCGCAATGTAGCTGCGCGCAATGGACAACCCCAGACCGTTGCCCCGCGCCGAAAATTCATACTTGCCCGAGGTATGCGTTGCCGGATCCGCCCCAGTGTAGAAAAATTCAAAAATTCGCTCCAGTTCAGCCGGAGCAATGCCGATTCCTGAATCGCGGATTTCAAAATGGGCCTGTTCGTTGACACAGGTCATGCGAAACTGAATCTGAGCCCCATCCGGACTGAATTTAATCGCATTTTGGAGCAGGTGAACCAGTGCCATCCGCAACTTTTCGCGGTCTATCCGCAGCACGACCGATTCCGGCAGTTCGAGCGTCAGGGTTTGGCGTCGTTTTTTCAGAAATCCAGAGAGGTCATTGAGCAGTTCAAAGATCAAATCACAGACGTCACACTCGTTCCGCTCCAGGGTAAATTGTCCGGCATTGATCTTGATCATTTCCAGAATGCCTTCGAAATTGCCGATCATCCGGTTGATCATATCCTGGCACATCACCAGCGAATCGCGCTGCTCTTCGGTGAGCGGCCCGAGAAATTCATCGGCCAGCACATCGAGATAGCCCTTGAGCACTGCGAGCGGCGTTCGCATCTCGTGCGAGGTGACAATCATAAAGTTGATCTTCATCTGGTTGAGCTGTTGCAGCGTCTGGGACACGTTCTGCTCGTTTTGGTAGAGCCGTTCCAGCTCACGCAACGACTCGCTGATCATCAGATTTTTTTCTTCGAGTTCATCGCGTTTGACTTCGAGTTCACCGTACAGCCGGGCGTTTTCAATTGCCACGGCAGCCTGATTCGCCAGCGATTCAATCAGCCGGCAATCAGTTTGGGTAAACGGGGCACGCCCGGCTGGCCGCCGAACCATCAAGACCCCGACGACCGTTCCCTGGCGGGTAATGATCGGCACCTGCAGCAACCCGACGATGCCGTGTGATTCCAAAATTTCGCGAAAGGCGATATGCGATTCATCTTTGATCTCGTTGACAATGGCCGATGTCCCGGTTGCTGCGACGCGACCAGCGGTGCCAAATTCAAAGGGCACCCGATAGGCGACATCCTGCCAGCTTTCGAGCCAGATCCGGCGAAACACCACCTGCCGTTCCTCAACAAATCCGATGCCTCCGGGCAATCCACCGATCAACCGGGCACTTTCCTCGGCAATCGCCTGCAGTACGGTTGAGAGTGCGTGTTGGGAATTGATCACCTGAATACTTTCGAGCAATTGACCTACGGCATCCAGGTATTGCTTCTGAAGATGGCGCACCCTCGCCAACCGCTGATTTTGTCTCTTTTCTAACTGACGAATCTGGTAGGAATAGGCCCCAATCCCAATCCCGGCAATCCCGCCAATGATCATCAGGTTGGCCCACCAGGTTTGCCACCAGGGTCGCAACAATTCAAATCGAAAGACGGCGCCGGTCGGCGACCACACGCCGGTGTTGTTGCAGGCCAGCACCTGGAAGGCATAGGTCCCCGGCGGCAGGTTGGTGTAGTAGGCCGTGCGTCTGGCGCCGACTTCATTCCAGTTCGTGTCAAAACCTTCCAGACGGTACTTGAACCGCATCTTCGTCGGGGCAACAAAACTGAGGCCCGTGTAGTGAAATTCAAATTTTTCTTTTCCAGAGGCAAAAACCGGCATCCGTTCCGGCGATACGGCTTCGCCATCTACCAGAACCCGATGAATGGTCACCGGCGGCGCCAGCAAATTGCGGGTTACCTGAGCCGGATGAAACACCGAAACACCATCTGCCGTGGCAAACCAGAGCCTTCCATCCCGACTTTTCCAGGCTGCTGGCTGACACGAACCACTGCACTGTCTGGATTTCAACCCGTCTGCCTGATCAAACAGGACACAGGTCAGCGTCTGGAGACGACCCTGGTCAAAGGCGTCCAGATCCGATTTGCGCACCCCAGACACGCCCTGGTTGGAACTCATCCACAAGGTTCCGGCATCATCCTCCAAAATTTGAAAGGTTTTGTTATCAGCCATTCCGTCTTTTGTCCGATAAGCCCGGAACGTGCCATCCCGAAACCGGTTCAGCCCACCGTCAGAGGTCCCAATCCATAAATTCCCTTCCCGATCAGGATACAGCGTTAAGACGGCATTGTCGGAAAGCCCCTGCTCGGTGTCAAAGTGGGTGAAGTGCCCATCCCGAAACCGATTCAGCCCATTGAGCGTCCCAATCCACACAGTGCCCGACGAGTCCTCGGCAAAAGTACAGATAAAGTCGTTGGAAAGTCCGTCACGAGCGGTGTAATTGCGCCAGCGCCCCTCGTCCAGACAGGACAGCCCACCTTCGGTACCAACCCACAGCCTGCCGATATGATCTTCAAAAATGGCCCGGATGTGGTTGTTGGCCAGACCGTCACGAGTGGTGACCACTGTAAACTGGCCGGTGCTGGTCATCCGTGCTAACCCACCGCCGCTGGTGCCGATCCAGAGTTGCCCCTGACGGTCTTCACACAGGGATTTGACCAGCATACTCGGAAGGCCCTGCTCCAGACCGAAGTTCGTCACTTTGCCGTGATCCAAACAGGACAATCCGCCGCCATCGGTTCCGATCCACATTTTTCCGGTGCGGTCTTCGATCACGGTTCGGGTGACATTTCCAGCCAGTCCTTGTTGACGGGTGTAAGTAACAAACGTCGCATCGCGTAACCGGCTCAACCCCCAGTTAGTCCCAATCCAGAGACTGCCTTCGTGATCTTCACAGAGCGCCTGGACAGATTCGTCCAGCAATCCATCACGGACCGTGAGCACTGAAAATCGTCCACTGGTCAATCGGCTTAACCCGCCTTCGGTTCCGATCCATAACGTACCGTGGCGGTCTTCGATGATTTTGAGCACCGTGCCAAACGACAGGCCGTCGCGCACGGTGAACGAAGCCCACTTCCCACTTGAAAAGGATTGCAAGCCACCAGATGTTCCAACCCACAACCGGCCTCCACGATCCACGAGCAATGCCCGAATTGAGTTGTCAAGCAACCCATCGGCAGTCGTCAACCGGGTCACCGTTCCTGATTGAACGCGGTAGAGCCCCTCTCTGGCCCCAATCCACAGCCCACCCGAGCCATCCTCAGCCAGCGCGTGGACAGGCGACACCGGAAAACCTTCTTGAGCAGTGAAAGAACGAAATCGGCCTCCAGGTTCAAGACACGACAGCCCCTGTTCAGTTCCAACCCAGAGTGTGCCCTGACGATCCTGGGTGATAGAGCGGATAATGTTACCGGCCAGCCCATCCCGCTTTGAAAAAGGAGTAAACTGGCCGTTCTGAAGTCGAACCAGCCCGCTCCCAAACAGCCCAAACCAGAGTGCACCATCGCGGCTTTGATAGAGCGCCGAAACTCCGTTAGTCCGCATTTGTTCGGTGTTACGACTGGAAAATACGGTAAAGTCAACACCATCAAAGCGTACCAACCCTTCCCAGGTACCGAACCAGAGGTATCCATCACGGGATTGAATCAAGTTTAAAACTGAGCTTTGAGGAAGTTCAGCCTGCCAGGTATCGTGGGTGTACTCGGAAACGGCTTTGGTTGGGTCAAGCGCCCACACTGGCCACGGGGAACACAATCCAATCACGGCCACCACGGCAGCCACAGCCCACCGAATCGGAATACCTCTTCGAAGAATGGTTCTCATGGTGTTTCCTGCAGGATGAATGTGTGGGTTGAGAGCGAGGTGTCCAGTGTAGCAGCTTTGCAGATGGGAAAAAATACTCTTTCAAGGTTCAAGGTTGCGGGATTGCGGGGTTTGGGGACTTCGGTCCAAAACATCGGTAAGCCGCTCAATCGTCTGAGTTAATCGGACGGGATCAACCGGTTTGAGCAAAAAATCCAGGGCTCTGACATCAAACGCTTTCACCGCAAATTCATGGTAGGCAGTGACAAACACAACCTGACACCCAGGCTGGAGCCGGCTTAGCAGTTCAAAACCAGTGCCGCCCGGCATTTGAATATCCAGAAACACAACATCCGGGTGGGTACTGGCGACGACCTCAGCGGCCTGTGAAACAGATTGCGCTTCGCCGACAATCTGAACCTCCGGATGCTCCTGGAGCAAGGTCCGAAGCATCTTCCGCGCAACTCGTTCATCATCCACAATGACGGCGGTAATCATTTTGGGAATTTCCCTCTCACTTTCAACACTTTATGGCATGAGGACTTCACAAGCGCCAGCCTACACCAACTCTGACCAAAGCCAAGAAAATTGCAACCAGCGGTCAAAAGACGCAACGAGTGGAGAAAATCTCTTTGGGGCTTCGTGCTTCGTGCCTGGTACCTGGTACTTTGATAGTATTGGTTCCCAGGCATCAAGCACCAACAACTATATTCTCCGTTGCGGAAAGGTCGCTTGGGCTTGACAGCTCCCGCCCGGATGGGCGCCGGAAAGTAGCCGGTGGGCAGCCTGCTTTGAGGCGCACCCACCGGAATGCGAATCAGGAATGGTTCGCGCCCGGATGGGCGCTGGATCAAAATCCGAAGGGTCCCGGAACTTTCGCCGAAACCTGACCGACGAACGCTTCCAGCGCCCATCCGGGCGCGAGCGGAATGGGCATTGATCCGGTGGTATGCCCAAAGCGGCAAACCACCGGCTACTATCCGGCGCCCATCCGGGCGAAACCCGACCTTTCCGCAACGGAGAACTATATTTCCTAATAATGTGGCAACGGAATGATTTCTGATTCTCCGGGCACGGGTGCAAATTTTCCGGCCTTCCAGTCAGCTTTGGCCTGCTCAATCAAATCTTTTGAGCTTGAGACAAAATTCCACCAGATATAGCGTGGACCATCCATTGGCTCACCACCGAGCAGCATCATTCGAGTCGAACCCAATTCAGAACCTCGAAGCAGTATGTCTGTGCCCGGCTTGAAGACCAGCAGTTGTCCAGCCTCAAACCGCGTGCCGTCTGGTGGGAGGGTGACTGAACCTTCGACAATATAAGCCGCCCGCTCTTTATAGTCAGCCGGAACCAGAAGCTCGGCACCGGGTTCAAGTGTCGCGTCGGCATAAAACATTTCTGAAAATGTCCGAACTGGTGAACGACTGCCATACAGCATCCCGCTGATCAAACGCACATATTTCCCTTCACCCTCCAGGATTGGCAATTCATTGCCTGCGTAGTGGCAAAACTCGGGCGTCATTTCTTCATATTGGGTCGGAAGCGCCACCCACGCCTGGACCCCAAACAGGTCAGCGCCTGTTTGCCGAAGCTCTGCCGGTGTGCGCTCAGAATGGGCAATTCCTTTCCCGGCGGTCATCCAGTTGACTTCACCAGGCCGAATTGGCTGGACGGTGCCAAGGCTATCGCGGTGAAGTAACTCACCAGCAAAGAGATAGGTCACGGTGGCCAGTCCAATATGTGGGTGAACGCCGACGTCCAGTCCTTGACCAGGATGAAAAACCTCGGGCCCCATCTGGTCCAAAAAAGTGAAGGGACCAACCATCCGACGTTTTGCCGTCGGCAAGACACGCCGCACTTTGAAACCGTCAACCAGGTCCCGAACCTGTGTCACGATTAAAGTCTCCAGCGCCGGCAGCAAGTGTTCAGGCTGGCTGTTGGAAAAATCAGTTTTCATAAAGCCTCCCCCTTGTTTTTTGGTGACTGGTGCTTCGTCCTTGGTTCCTGGTTCTGCCTCGAAAATATTGATTTCTAACCACTAAGGGATTGTAAAAAATCAACTTCCCGTTTTTGTTTGAGAATCAGGCATTTGGATTGAGCATCCTGAAAGGCTGCAGTTCGGATAGCCGGTCGGTTGCGAGGTTTTGGGAGCTACCACCGGAAAAAGCGTTCGGTCCCCTCACCCTTCGGAGCTGCTTGCCCGCGCCCCGCAGGGCGCGGGCAAGCAGCTCCGAAGAAACAATGGGATGGCATTCGTGACCGGTGGTAGGCCCAAAGCCGCCAACCGACCGGCTATCCGAACGGCAACGCTTCGCGGTGCAAAACCAAAACCTGGACGTGGCAGAGCGCGCCCCAGGAACTTATTTTTTAACGCTCCCTAACCACTAACCACTAACCACTAACCACTAACCCCTAACCACTACCCCCTAACCCCTAACCCCTAACCCCCAACCCCTAACCCCTATTCAACCTCAATCCGAATCCGAATCCATACCCATCCAGCCTGATGAAAAACCCGCAACTCAGCTTTTCCTGGAAAGGCAGTGTGCAGTCGCTGGCGGATATTATTCAACCCAATATCGGTGGAACCGGCTCGCATGTCGTGTTCATGTTGTTCAACCCAGCGCCCTGAGTTTAATACCCGCACTTGCAACCGGGTGCCGCGATACCGGGCCGAAATATGCACCTTGAGCGGTAACGGACTGGTTTGCATGCCATACTTGATCGCATTTTCCACCAGCGGCTGCAAGAGAAATGGCGGCACATTGATCGGTTCTGCCGCTGGATCAATCCGATAGGTCATTTCAATCTGGTCTTCAAAGCGGATCTTCTGGATTTCCAGATAATTGCGGATTGAGTTGAGTTCTTCGACCAGGGCAACCCTGGTTGAGTTGGCGGTGTTTAACGAGTAGCGCAAAAATTTCGATAAACCAGCCACCATCTGGCGGGTTCGCGCCGGATCTTCGTCCACCAGTCCCCAAATCGTCGTCAGCACATTAAACAGAAAGTGCGGGTTGATCTGATATCTGAGCATCAGGAGCTGGGCCTGATGCGCGGCTGAAATAGCGCGCAATGCCCGTTCACGCTCCTGCTGGTTGACATCCTGGAGCTGGGCGTTGGCTTCGGCCAGTTGGTCATTGAGGATCTGGATTTTTGCCAGCGCCCGAATGGTGCGTTCCTTCTCTTCAATCAGGCTGGTGGTTTGCTCGGCAACCTGGCGGCTTAATTCCTGCTCGCGAGCCAGGAGTTGCCGGACTCGGAACCGATAGCCAGCCCAACCGAAACAGCCGAGCATCAGGGTATATCCGCCATAGGCCCACCATGTTCGCCAGGGCGCCGCGTGAATGCGAAAATGAACTTCAACTGGTCCAGCAATTTGACCTGACGCATTTTTCCCCCACACTCGAAACACATAACTCCCACCTGGCAGCGTTGTATATTCCTTTCTAAAATCAGATGTCCATTCCGAAGGCCCGGCATCAAGGCCCAGGAGTTGTGTTTGAAAGCGGGTATCGGCTTCGCGGAAGAAACTGAGCAAGGCAAATTCAAACACGAGATGATTGCGGTTATAGGGCAACTCAATGTGTGGTTGTGATACATCCAGGGCTTCGAAATCTTCCCTGGTAATTTGCTTTTGGGTATTTTGATCCGTTGATTGGTTACTTTTCCGAACCAGCGCCTGTTCAATCAACAATGGATCTGGTTGAACCTGCGACCTTTCCAGGAGGGGATCAAAAACTGCGGCGCCGGCAATCGTCCCTACCCATACCCGCCCTTTTGAGTCCATCAGCGAAGCACCGGTGTTGCATTCGTTGCTTGGCAGGCCGTCTTCAATCGTGAAGGTATACCAGTCAAATGCGCCGAGACCTGTCGGGAGCCCCTTGGGTTTGAGTCGAACAACACCTTTGTTGGTTGAAAGATAGAACCGCCCGGAGTGATCCCGGTTGATACGATACACGGTGTTGTTGGGCAATGCCGGACTGGATGCTTCTGACAGTGTTTTCCACTGGTCGCCAGGCTGTGACACATTTTTCCACGACATGCCATTGCTGGTGCCGACCCAGAGCCACTGTAATCCATCAGCCTCAACTGTGGCCAGCAGGCTCAACACCTGATTTCCAGCCAGCCCTGATTCGGTCCCAATTTGAACCCAGCGGTTATCTTCATATCTAAACAATCCCTGGGTGGTGCCAACCCATAAAGTATGGGTTCCATCTGGCCGGCGAGTGGTTGTAAACGCAGTGACGGCTGGTTGGGGATCAGCCGGTGTCATTCGAATTTGAACCAGTTCGGTACCCACAAGCTGGCACAACCCCCGCCCTAATCCAACCAGAAGTCTCGGTTCCCCTGAGGGTTGTGCTTCAGTAAACAAAGCATTGACATACCCGGAGGTAACTTTCTTCCAGACGCCATTGTGATATTGTGCCAGGTTCAGATTTGTCCCCATCCACAAGGATGAAGTCCCATCCTTCATTGTGGTTTCAAGAAAGGTGCGACCAAATCCGCCATCCAGCGGCAGGATTTTGGGCTGGCCCCAGGTTCCTTCCCGGAATTGTGACAGGTAACACCCATAGTCGTCCTGAGTCGTCCCAATCCAAAACGTCGGCTTTTTATCTACATTTTGGGACTCGAAAATGCTGTAGGTCGAATTTCCAACCAGTCCAGAGGATTGATCAAAACTCGTCCAGGTGCCCTGCTTCCAGCGGACGAGTCCAGCACCGGCGGTGCCAATCCAGAGGGTATTTCCACCTTGTTCAGCATTGGTTTCAAACAAACTCCAGGTGCCGATCTTTCCGCCTTTCGCAATGGTATAGGTTGCCCATTCGCCCTGCTCCAGCCGAATGAGACCAAAGTAATTTCCAATCCACAGAATGCGGTTTCCAGATGGTGAAGTGGTTTCCAGGAGCGACAGAATGTAGGTATTTGAGGCGCCATCGGTGAGTTCGACCGGAAGCCATCGGCCAGACTGATAGAGGAAAAGCCCTTCAATCGTCCCAACCCACAGTGCCGGTGTCCCTTCCCAGGTCGTAGCCAGCAGGCAGCGAACCCAGGGTTTCCGACCTGGAGGCAATGGCACCTGTGACCACTGACCGGCTTCAAATTTCCAGAACCCGGAGCCTTCTGTTCCGACCCAAATGATTCGCTGGTGGCTGGCATTTTCCGTTACCGCCAGACATCGGGCCTCCTGAGCTGGAAACCCGGACTGGGCATTGTACATCCGCCATCGGCCACGACTCAGGCAGCCGACTCCGGCATTGGTGGCAACCCAGAGTTCGATGGCGTCACCGGTTTCGGAACGGGTCTCGATCATGCCATGAATGATGTCATCGGCCAGCCCTGTCGTCTGATCATAGACGGTCCACTGGTCATCTTTGAGATGGAGCACCCCGGCACCGCTTGTCCCAAACCACATTCCACCATCTGCGGCATTGCGAATGGTCCACACAAAGTTGGATTTGGTCCGGTTGGGCAGATTGACCGTTCGCCAGATGCGCCCATTGTAATACGCGGCACCGTCTTTGGTACCAATCCAGAGGTATCCACGACGATCCATCACAATCGAACTGACCGCATTCTGGGGCAATCCCTGGCGGTCGGTGTAATATTTGAAAGCTGGACGCCCGGAACTGACAATATCTGTGGATTTGCGAAAGATGAGTTTTGAAGCGGGCTCAGCTTCACCAGAAATCAGATCAACCGTAGATACAGCCGCCAAACTGGTCAACGATAACAGGCTGATTGCCACAATCACTGCCGCCATCAGGTGCCAGAGGTACTTCATCGCGACTCCACAATTTGGTGATCAAAAGGACCAAAAGGACCAAAAGGACCAAAAGGACCAAAAGGAGTGAACAATTGAATTTCGAAAACCCGGAACCCGGAAGCGCGGAAACCTAAAATCATTTTAGCCTTGAGCGCAATTGAGCCAGTGACCGGCGGCTGATTGGAAGGGCTTCGGGTTCGTTGACCAGAAATGCCTGATAATTCCCGGCTTCGTCTTTTTCAAGCCGGTCAATAAAATCCGGGTTGATAATCACCGACCGGTGAATCCGCACAAATCCAACATCGCTCAACTTGGCTTCCCAGTCTGACATGGACTTGCGCATCAGAAATCGCTGCCCGTCGCGAGTGACGACGTTGGAATATTCGCGTTCGGCGTGGATGACCTTAATCGCACTGATTTTCACCAGATGCTGGCGTTCACCGGATGTCAGCAAAATCGGATCATCGGCCTGAAGTCGGGTTTCCACTGACTCTGGGACTACACTTTCCGCAACGAACTGGGGTGTCAACCGGTGGATGGCCTGGGCTAAGGCTTCGGGTTCCACGGGTTTGAGCAAATAGTGTAAGGCGTTGACTTCAAAGGCTCTCAAGGCAAAGTTGTCAAAGGCGGTGACAAAAATCACTTTGAACGTGACTTCAATCTGATTCAACAACTCAAACCCCGAAGCGCCCGGCATTTGAATGTCGAGAAAAACGACTTCGGGGCTGGTTTCACGAATGACTTCGATGGCCTGGGTAATATTTGACGCTTCGCCAACAACCTGGACGTGGGGATGTTCGGCCAGCAAGGTGCGCAGCATCTTCCTGGCCATGCGTTCGTCGTCAACAATAACCGCCGTGATTTCCTGAGTAGACATGGAGTTAAACCCATAAAGTCTGAATGTGGATAGATTTCACGATGATGAAACCCATCCACATAGTCTTCAAGGAAATCGCGAGCGTCAAGGGCAATGGAAAAGTTTAGAGTATCGTCTTTAGACGAGAGGATTTCATCTTCTGTCTCACTCGTCAAACCTCACGCCTGAAGGCGTTACTCTGAACCAAAACCTAGCGAATTTTGCTTGGCTGATTGAATTGCCCAACCGCGCTTCCAAACAGGTTTGGCGTCCCAACCAGTCTCCAAACCGATGAACCAAACTCACGGGATTCAATGCGATGGTTTCCAGTGTTGCCAACCACCAGATTTCGCCTTCCGGATTCTGGTCCAAGCATAAACTGGGTCACGGTTACTCCTTCTGGATTCACGACCTGCCCCAAATCACTTCCTCCAGAGGCAAGCACGGTTGCGGATCCGGAGTTCCCTCTGAAAAACATCAGGATACGATTATTGCCACTGTCGGCAACATACAGGTTCCGGTCATTATCAACCGCAACTCCGACTGGGGATTGAACTTCTCCAGGAGACAAACCATTTCCAGATTGGGCAATGACTGTACCTGAGTTTGGAGTTGTCACAGTATTGGCGTTTGAAATTCGCAGAACCCGGCTGGCGACTCGATCTGCGATATAGAGATTGAAATTGGCATCAATGGCCAGTCCATGGGGGCTGGTGACTTCACCCAAACCTCCACCAACTGAAGCCAGCAACGTCGCCACACCTGGAACACCGCCGTTGAAGCGCAGCACACGTTTATTGTTGGTGTCACTGACATATAAGTTACCGGCCTGATCCAGTGCCAGCCCTTGCGGACCGCGTACCTGGTTGAGTCCAGTTCCAATCGTCGCAAAGTCAGCCCAGGTCGTTCCGCCATCAGTTGACCACTGAATCCGGTTGTTTCCGGTATCGGCGACATAAATTCGCTGACCTGAACCATCAGCAGTGACGGCTTCTGGCAATCGGAACTGACCCGGCCCGGTCCCAATCACCCCAGCGCCAATCACCTGCCACGTCAGACCATCATATTTCTGAACGCGGTGGTTCATCGTGTCGGCAACATACAAAATTGGAAGCTCGACGCCACAAAAACCAGTCAAGGTGATGGTGACAGTGTCACTGACTGCACCACACAATCCCGCCGGGTCGTTTGTTGTCAGGGTGAGCGTCACCGTTCCCGCCGTGATTTCAGCCGGGCTTGGGGTATAAATCGCACCCAGTGCATTGGCATTGGGGGCAAAAGTTCCAGTCCCACCGCTCCAGGTGCCGCTGGTGGCACCACCGCCGACCGTTCCAGCAAGCTGAATCAGTGCCGTGGAACACAGTGTTTGATCTGGACCGGCATTCACGGTTGCGGCCAGGTTGATGGTAATGGTGACGGTATCGGACACCGCCACACAGCTTCCTGGTGGATCGTTGGTGGTCAGGGTCAGCGTCACGCTTCCAGCCGAAATTTCTCCAGCAGATGGTGCATAGACCGCATTCAAGGCACTGGCATTTGGCGTAAAGGTCCCGGTTCCTCCAGTCCAGGTGGCTGAACTGGCTCCACCGCCAATTGAACCATTCAAAGTGACAGTTTCAGTCGAACAGATAGTTTGATTGGCACCAGCATCAACCGTTGCAAACGGGCTGAACGTAATCGTCACCGTGTCTGAAACGGCACCGCACGGCCCGGCTGGATCGTTGGTGGTCAGGGTCAGCGTCACGCTTCCGGCTGAAATTTCTCCGGCGGTTGGCGTGTACTGTGCCGTGAGGGTGCCGGCATTGGGGGTAAACGTTCCGCCACCGCCACTCCAGGTGCTGCTCGCGGCGCTACCTCCGACACTTCCGGCAAGTTGAACCAAGGTTGAGGCACAAACCGCCTGATCTGGACCGGCATTCACGGTTGCGGCCAGGTTAATGGTAATCGTGACAGTATCGGACACCGCGACACAGTCGCCGGCTGGATCATTGGTGGTCAGGGTCAAGGTCACGCTTCCGGCTGAAATTTCAGCGGCAGATGGCGTGTAGACGGCATTCAACGTGCCGGCATTTGGCGTAAAGGTCCCGGTTCCGCCGGTCCAGGTCGCAGAACTGGCAGCGCCGCCGATTGAACCATTCAAAGTCACAGTTTCAGTCGAACAGATGGTTTGATTGGCACCTGCATCAACCGTGGCCGATGCACTCAAGGTAATCGTCACCGTGTCTGAAACGGCGCCGCACGGCCCGGTTGGATCGTTGGTGGTCAGGGTCAGCGTCACGCTTCCGGATGAAATTTCTCCGGCGGTTGGCGTGTACTGTGCCGTGAGGGTACCGGCATTGGGGGTAAACGTTCCGCCACCGCCACTCCAGGTGCCGCTGGTGGCGCTGCCTCCGACCGTTCCAGCAAGCTGGGCTGAACCGGTCGCACAAATTGTCTGATCTGGACCAGCATTCACGGTGGCGACTGGATTGACGGTCACGGTCATGGTATCGCTCGAACTGGTGCAGGGTGAATTGCTCGTCGTCCACTGCAGGGTATACACCCCGGGTCCCCCAGCCGGCGTGAACGTCGTGGAGTTAACCGACACGTTTCCAAACTGGGTCGCTGATGTTGATGGCCCGCTGACCACCGACCAGTTTCCCGCCCCGATGGCCGGAAGATTTGCCGCCAGCGTGGTACTCGGGGTTGAAGCACAGATTGTTTGATCCGGCCCGGCATTCGCCGGTGTTGGCGGTTGCTGGACGGTAATGGTGGCACTGCCGCTCCCCGTGATTGGGCACGTGTCGGCATCCGTTCCGGACTGCACCATGTAAGTAGTTGTCACTGTTGGAGATACAGTGAACGTCAATGGACTGCTTCCCGTTTGGGTTCCGCCACCATTATTGAGCGTCACGCTATAGGGTCCGGTCCCACCGGTCACAGCGACCGTAACCTGGGCGGAACTCCCGGCACAGATGGTTGCACCACCACTGACGGTCCCAGTCACGGTTGGGCAGGCAAAACAACTCGAAAATTCCGACGTGTTGCCATTGTTGTCGGTGGCCGTGGCGCTGATGATCGGTCGCCCTGGAACTGCCGTAAAGTTAAACGTGACGCTTCCCGGTCCGGCCAGATTCGTTGTACCAAGAAATACCTCGCCCTCGCTTGTCCCCTCCGGTTTACAGGCCGCGTTGGCGAAAAATTCAAGCCGTACCGGATAGGCGGTATTGGTCACCAGACTATCGAGCGAAGCACTCACCGATGTGGCTGAAATCGGGGTGATCACCGGGAAGTTTTGCAGGTTGTTTGGCCCCGCATCCGGGTCGCCGGTATCGTTTGGGGTCACACCGTTGCCTCCGACTGGCGCCAAATCAATTCCCAGGCTCCCCGAACCAAAAATGGTATTGCCCAGACTGCGATTCATGGTTCCACCTTCAATCCGGATGCCAACCCCGGCACTATGGGCAATGATATTTCCTTCACCCGCCCCAGTCCCACCAACCAGAGTATTATTTGCGGGGAACGCTGGGACGCCAATGCCGATCCCGGTGCCATTCCCAAGCGGCGCGGTATTGGCGGCATTGCGTCCGATGAGATTGCCTTGAACGGTATGGGGGCCGTTGGTCTGGGTAATTTGGATTCCCTCAAAACCACTGCTGCTGATGACGTTTTGGGCGCCGGCAGCCGTTCCACCGATGGTGTGACCTGTCGTATTTCGGGTAATGGAAACTCCAACAGAATTCGCAATCGCGGTTGTCCCGGCAGAATTGGTCCCAAAGTAATTTCCCTGAATCAAGGCACTGGTACTCGTGTCAACCACGGTCACGCCGAGGCCCGTACCGCCGACAACGTTGCGGGCAGCAGCCGTGGTCCCTCCGACCAGCGCCGAAGCGCTATCTTCCACTTGCATGCCGGTGGCCGTCGCCGCCAACGATGCCGTTCCGGTGGCGTTGAGGCCAACCAGGTTTTGCTGTACCGTCATATTTGACGAGAAATCAGCCACGTACACCCCAATGCCTCTCACTCCGACGACATTCCCTGCCCCAGCGGCTGTCCCGCCAACAAAGCCGTTGGTGGTAGTTGCTCCAAGCAGAAAAATACCGGTCTCAAAACCAGCGTCAATGGTTGCGGTTCCAGCCGCATTGAGTCCCACATAATTGCCCTGGATCAAATGACCAGAACCACCATTGACATTGATATTGACCGAACTCGCACCGCCGCTGATTACATTTCGGGCTTGAGGCGTCGTGCCGCCGATGGTGATGGTGCTGGCATTGAAAATGGTAACACTCCGGTTATTTGGCAAGGAGGTCGTTCCATCGGCGGAGGTGCCTAAGAAGTTCCCATCCACCATCCCAGTTGAACTCTGATTGAACGTAATGGCTGAAGCTTGATTGTCATTGGCGCGATTGATGACCAGCCCACGTATCCGACTGCCGGCACTCCCATTGTTAAATGGAACCGCCGGCGTGTTGACGGCCAGGGCATCGGCATTGATCTCAATTCGGAGTACCGCATCGCTTCCGACCGCCTGTGTATTGGCTGAAGCCCCGGTCTGGGTATAGCCGTCAATTGTCAACGGCTGGGTAATAAAAGGCAAACCGGAGGCCAAAGTAATCGTCTGGACACCGCTTCCGGGAATGGCAAAGTTGATGCTATCAGCACCGGCACTGAGATTGGCCTGGGTAATGCAGTACCGTAAATCACCGCTGGTCCCGGTCCCCGTTCCAGTATCGGTTGTGCTATTGACGGTATAGACCACGAGCGGCTGAGTGAAAAGTACCCCTGGACGGGCTGAATTGCGCGTCACCACCACCAGATCCTGCAAACCATCTCCGTTGAGCAACATCGGCAGCATTGCGACCGGGGCTCCGGTTTGAGACGGCAATGTGACCTGGAGCGAAGATGACCCAGAGGCACGTTTTTTTGTGGGCGATTGATCCTGGCTCAGGTTTCCAAGCAGCCGAATGTCCGCCGCCTCGCCAATCACTGCCAGATCATCGTGCGACAGGCTGGAACTTTTGACCCGCACGAGTTGATTGGCTTCAGCTCCGACATTGGCAAAGGGCGTGGCAGTCCACTGTGACAATCGAACCGGGGCTCGCAAGGCTTTAGCCGCCGCGACAACTCCCGAAGAGACTGCAACTGTGGTTTCCACCCCTTTTTGACCACTGGTCACAATCTCATAGTCGAGTGAAGCTGATTGACGCAGGGCGGCGGGCATCTCGCGTGAGAGCACCTCAACCTGGCCATCGGTTGACAGCACTGCGATATCGGTCAGGTCATCGGCTTCGAAATCGCCCAATGCCAGCGATTTGATCTCGAAATCAAATTTCCGCTGGTTGATTCGCAAGGGTTCAACCTGTTTGTCACTCACGGAAAGTTTTCGGTCGCGGCCTTCGGCCACCAGCACCGTGGTTCCAGCCGCAACCGCAATATCAGAAAAGGGGCTTCCACCCAGTTCGCCAACGGCAATAGCCGTGGCCGGCGCCGGCAATGTGAGGACTTCTGGTTCGTGACGTAAAGCACCGTCTGGGCTTTCAAAGACAAGCAGTCGTGCAGTTTCCGTTTCGGCAACCGACACCAGCACATCGGCCAAACCATCCTGGCGATTGACATCACCCAGGACCAGCGCAGTGATTTGGCCAGGTATTTCAAGTGTTGAAGCGTGGCCTAACTCGCCTTTTCCATTTCCCGACAACAGATGCAACTGGCTTTCACCACGCGTTGCCGTTACCAGATCAAAGGTGCCGTCTCCGTTAAAATCTCCGGCACCGAGGAAATCCGGACGATTTGGAATGTCAATGACCACACCAGTTTCCAGCAGCGGCGACTCGGTAAATGTCCCTTCAGCTTTTAGTTTCTGGGTTCTGGCATCACTCGGGGCAAAGGTTTCTGGATTCCCCCGAAACACTATAACGGTGCCACCAGTCGCCGTTTCATAGCCGACAATCACATCTTTCATCCCGTCGGAGTCAAAATCGCCGCTCGCCAGGGCTTTCGGGATGCCTTGAAACTGACTCAATTGGGTCTCAAGTGCCGGCGTGAGTTCGAGTTCCCGCCCCTGACGAAAATGAAAGGCTGGATGATACTGAGGAGTTTCAATTGTAACGATTTTGGATAATTGGGTTTGTGATAAACGAGAAGCTTGATAATTGGCTTGAATGGTTGTGCCAGTTCTGAAATATCCGGCCCAGGTCAGGCAGGCAGTCAGTATCACGACGACGGCCAGATGATTGTGACGAAATCCCTGTTTTTTCATTAGATACGCTCTCCTCTTGCAGAATCAACACGTTGCAGTAAGGAGGTTGTACCAGAAAAACAGCAAGACCCAAGAAATTTGCAACCAGCGGTCAAAAGGCGCCACCAATGGCCGAAATCTGCGTTTGATGACTGGTGTTCAGGAATAAATCCAAAATAACTTCATCACCTGAAACGAATGTGTGAGAAGGCCAAAACTTACCACAGAGGACACAGAGAAACACAGAGGTTTTGAAGTGGTTGATTTTCCTCTGTGCTCCTCTGTGTCCTCTGTGGTAAAAAATTCAGCTTGAAGTCTTCCGCCCCAAGGCCACGCTGATTCCACCCAAAATCAACAGGGCAGCAACAATCAGACGCATGGAAATTTGTTCGGAAAGAAACATAACGCCGCCAGCGGCAGCCAGCACCGGCACCGCCAGTTGCACGGTTGCGGCCCGCGTGGCGGTCAAATATTTCAACGCGCTATACCAGATCACATACCCAATTCCGGAGGCCAATGCGCCAGAAAGCAGTGCAAGCAAAACACCTTTGGGCGTTATAAATACCTGAGGCCACCAAACACCATTCACCACAATCGCCAGTGGCACGCCATACACAAAGTTGCCGGTTGTGTCAGCCAGTGGTGTTTTTGAACCACGCCCTCGGAGCGAATACACCCCCCAGGCAACTCCGGCCAGTGCCATCAGTCCAGATCGAGCCAGCGGCGGTGCCGTCAATCCTGGAAAGACCAGATACACCAGTCCGCTCATCGCCGCCAGCAACCCAACCCATTCAAGTTGATGCGGACGTTCGCCTGATCGCAATGCCGAGCCAATCATCGTGGTCTGAACCGCGCCAAATAAAATCAGAGCCCCCGTCCCAGCCGTGAGCCCGGTGTAAGCAAATGAAAAACAGATTGCATAACCAAATAAAAATCCAGCCGATGCCCAATTCCACTTCGGAAGTGTGAATGTTCGCGGCGGAAGCGTGGCCGACATCACCCACAGCAGCACGGCCCCTGACACCAGCCGAATCGTGGTAAAACTCGCCGCATCTATGGCTTGCGCTCCAAGTGCCAGCCGACACAGCACCGAATTGGCCGCAAATGCCGTCAGGGCAGTTACGGTCAGGAATAGTGCTTTGAGTGGATGGTTTGGTTCCATGGAATCAGGGTTCAGGGTTCAGGGTTTGAAAACCAGGGTTCAGAGTTTTCAAAAGAAAAAAGCAATTTCGAAACTGTAAAGTACAAATGCAGATAGAGGTTTCAGGTCCGAAAGGCACGTGTCATAGGCATGGTGTTCCAGTCCACAGAAATAGAGCCAAAGGAGATAAAAGAAACTGATTCGAAAACCCTGAACCCTGAACCCTGAACCCTGAACCCTGAACCCTGAACCCTGAACCCTGAACCCTGAACCCTGAACCCTGAACCCTGAACCCTGAACCCTGAACCC
>JACQXX010000122.1 GCA_016208495.1 Acidobacteriota bacterium
CGTCGTCCCGTCAAACTTCTGAATCCGATGGTTGTTGGTATCCGCCACCAGCAACTGGAACGGTTCGTTCACGTTCACAATTGACACCAGCGTCGCCGTCGCCTGATTCCCCGTTCCTCCGTTGGTTGATGTCACCGCGTCCGTCGTGTTGACCAGTGACCCCAGCCCGGTTGCCAGTACATCCACCGAAATCGTGCAACTCGCTCCTGGCGCTAAGGTTATCCCGCTCACAACAATGCTTGTCCCGGCGGGACTTGCCGTGACGCTCCCGCCACATCCGTTGACCACGTTTGGCGTTCCCGCAACTTCCATTCCAACTGGCAAATTGTCGGTAAAGCTCACCCCCGTCAACCCCACTCCCGGATTTGGATTCGTCACTGTAAACGTCAGCGTTGACACACTATTTGGCGGCACCGCTGGCGGGTTGAAGGCTTTGGCCAGGTTCGGCCCCACAATCACCGCCGTCGCCGCCGTCCCGCTGTTGTTTCCGCCTACCGGGTCCGTTGTGCTGCTCGCCGCCGTTGCACTGTTGTTGATCGTCGTTCCCGCCGCCAACCCCGTGTTGACCGCCACCACCACCTCGAACTGCGCCGTTTCTCCCGCTCCCACCGTTGCCTTGGAAAATACGACGTTCCCGGTTCCACCAACCGCCGGCGCACTGGTACTCCAACCCGTTCCGGTCGTGACACTTGCCGAAACAAACGTGGTGTTGGTCGGTACACCATCCGTCACTGTCACCGTTTGGGCCGCCGATGGTCCGTTGTTTGTGAAGTTGACCGTATACGTCAGATTCCCTCCCGTCCCCACCGGGTCCGGGCTGTCCGTCTTCGTGACCGAAAGATCAGCCTGCGCCGTCACCGTCGTGGTTGCCGTCGCACTGTTGTTCGCCGGGTTCGGGTCCGCTCCTCCTCCCGCTGTCGCCGTGTTGCTGATGATTGATCCTGCCGTCACTCCGCTGTTGACGTTCACCACGATCTGGAACATGGCTGTTTCCCCATTCGCAACTGATGCTTTGGAAAACACCACGTTCCCGGTTCCTCCCACCGTTGGGGTACTCGGACTCCATCCCGTTCCACTCACGACACTTGCCGACACAAACGTCGTTCCCACCGGTACTCCATCCGTTACCGTCACTGAACTCGCATTCCCGGGTCCGTTGTTCACAAAGTTGATCGTGTAGGTCAGATTCGTTCCCGCCGTCACCGGGTCCGGGCTGTCGCTCTTGGTCACCGCCAGATCCGTTTGCACCTGGATCGTCGTCGTCGCCATTCCGCTGTTGTTCCCGGAGTTTGGATCCGTCGTCACGCTCGCCGCTGTTGCGGTGTTGGTGACGACTGTCCCGGCTGCCGTGCTCCCATCAACCGTCACCACGATGGTGAACACCGCCGTTTCACTCGCGCCTACGGTTGCCTTGCTGAATACCACATTTCCGGTCCCGCCCACTGACGGCGTGCTCGTGCTCCATCCCGTTCCCGTTGTCACCGTCGCTGACACGAACGTCGTGTTCGTCGGCACTCCATCCGTCACCGTCACCGTTTGTGCTTCGCTTGGTCCATTATTGCTGAAATTCACCGTGTAGGTGATGGTGTTTCCCGCAAAGGTTGGGTCTGGGCTGTCACCTTTGGTCACCGCCAGGTCCGCGCTCGTGCTCACCGTCGTCGTCGCTGTTCCGCTGTTATTTCCACTGCTCGGATCCGTTGTCGCCGTCGCGGTCGCCGCCGTGTTGCTGATGACGGTTCCGCTCGCCGTGCTTGCATTCACTTTCACCACGATTGAAAACACCGCTGTTTCGCTCGCTCCCACGGTTGCTTTCGAGAATACCACGTTCCCGGTTCCTCCTACGCTCGGCGCACTCGTGCTCCATCCCGTTCCCGTCGTCACCGTCGCCGACACAAACGTTGTGTTGGTCGGCACCCCATCCGTTACCGTTACCGTTTGGGCATCGCTTGGCCCATTGTTTGAGAAATTCACCGTGTACGTCAGGTTGTTCCCTCCTGTCACCGGGTCTGGACTGTCGCTCTTGCTCACCGAAAGGTCGGCGCTGGTATTGACTGTCGTGGTCGCCGTCGCACTGTTGTTTCCTCCAGTTGGATCGGTCGTCGCCGTGGCCGCCGTCGCCGTGTTGGTGATCGTCGCTCCGCTTGCCGTGTTTGAATTTACCTTCACCACGATGGTAAATACCGCTGTTTCACTCGCCGCCACCGTTGCTTTGGAAAACACCACGTTCCCGGTCCCACCCACCGATGGAGAACTTGTGCTCCAACCCGTTCCGGTCGTTACACTTGCCGAAACAAACGTCGTGTTGGTCGGCACCCCATCCGTTACCGTCACCGTCTGGGCATCACTTGGCCCGTTATTGGTGAAGTTCACCGTGTACGTCACATTATTTCCTGCCGTTACCGGGTCTGGACTGTCGCTCTTGGTCACCGAAAGGTCGGCGCTGGTGTTGACCGTCGTCGTCGCCATTCCGCTGTTGTTTCCTGAAACCGGATCGGACGTCGTTGCCCCCGCTGTCGCCGTGTTGGTGATCGTTGAGCCGTTCGCCGCATTCGCGTTCACCTTCACCACAATCGTGAAGACCGCCGTTTCCCCATTCGTCACCGTCGCTTTGGAAAACACCACATTCCCCGTCCCACCCACTGACGGTGCGCTGGTACTCCATCCCGTTCCGGTCGTGACTGATGCCGATACAAACGTCGTGTTCGTTGGAACTGCGTCCGTCACCGTTACCGTCGTCGCGTCTCCAGGCCCGCTATTGCTGAAGTTCACCGTGTAGGTAATGTTGTTCCCGGCAATCACCGGATCCGGACTGTCACTCTTTGTCACCGCCAGGTCCGCCTGGGTGTTCACCGTCGTCGTCGCCGTCCCGCTGTTGTTTCCACCCACCGGATCCGTCGTCGTGCTTGCCGCCGTCGCCGTGTTGGTAATCGTCGTTCCGTTCGGCGTGCTTCCGTTGACGTTGACCACTATCGTGAACACCGCCGTTTCCCCATTTGCCACCGATGCTTTGCTGAAAACAACGTTCCCGGTTCCACCAACCGATGGTGCACTGGTCCCCCAACCACTTCCAGTGGTTACGGTTGCCGACACGAACGTCGTGTTGGTCGGCACCCCGTCCGTCACCGTCACCGTGTCCGCGCTGTTCGGTCCGTTGTTGGTGAAGTTGATTGTGTAGGTCAGGTTATTCGTCACCACCACCGGGTCCGGGCTGTCGCTCTTGGTCACCGCCAGATCCGCCCTCCGGATCACCGTCGTCGTTGTCGTCCCGGTGTTGTTGGTCAGATTCGGGTCATATTTCGGACTTGCCGCTGTCGCCGAATTGGTGATCGTCGTTCCTTCGGCGACTCCCGCTCCCACCTGCACCACAATCGTGAATACCGCCGTTTCCGCGTTCGCCACCGAAGCCTTGCTGAACACCACGTTCCCCGTCCCGCCCACCGATGGTGCGCTGGTGCTCCATCCTGTTCCCGTCGTTACGGTTGCGGACACAAACGTGGTGTTGGTCGGCACCGCATCCGTCACCGTCACCGTGTTGGCCGATGATGGTCCGTTGTTTGTGAAATTTACGGTGTACGTGATGTTTGACCCGGCAATCACCGGATCGGGAGCATCGCTTTTGGTCACCGCCAGATTCGCCGCATCCAGTTGCGTGCACGTCGAATTCGCCACCCCGGCCACATCCGGGTCATCCGTCACCACATTGCTGAAGTTCCCTCCACTCACCGTTCCCTGGTTGCACACCTGCGCCGTCCCCGCCGTCGGTGGATTGTCTATCGTCACATCAAACCGCACCGTCACACTCTTGCCGGCTGGAAGTGCCCCGATTGAAGTGTTCACCGTTTCGCCCGAGCGGAGCAGACCGGGTTCAGGGTTCGGGGTTCGGGGTTCAGGGTTCAGGGTTCGGGGTTCAGGGTTCCAGGCGGGTACATTCAAACTGTCTGGTGAAGCGTCTTTCCGATCTCCACTTCCTGTCCAGTAACTGGTGGTTACAATCTGGGCTCCCGATTCCCGATTCCCGATTCCCGATTCCCGGCTTTCTGGCCCTTGAACTCTGGTCAATACCGTGGGCTTCGCCCCACGGCTATTGAATAACGACCCTGCGGGCCTTAACTCTTTCGCCTCGTCTCTCTCATTATTATATAGAGGCAACACCTTAAAACCGTTGGAGAACGAGTCACTTAATCCCCAACCACTCAATATCCCGATCAACTTCTCAACTTCAGTCCCCGGAACCCTGAACCCTGAACCCTGAACCCTGGTTTCAGTGCCCTGAACCCTGCTTTCAGTGCCCGGAACCCGCCTGACGCCCACCGCCATCCGCTCGCTCATCAATTTGTGCGCATGATCTTCCCCGTCAAGCACTTCCAACCCCAACGCCCGTCCGAACTGATGCATGATCACCGTCAACAGGTCCACTTTGTTATGAGCTGGACTTGACTGGCTCGCTTCCATCTCGGTTTCGGAGACAAGTTTGTCAAACTTAGGGTAAACGCATCTTAACTATTGAGAACTTTTAGGAGATACTGGTGATCCCACCCCGCCTTCAAGCGTTTGGATTTGATGCCGTTTTTGCAGGAGGTCTCCTGTTTGAGCAAATTGAGGGCGATGTGCCGGAGGATGGCAAAATTATGAGGAGCGTGACCGGAACGGACGCGGGAGAAATCTTCGCGGAAGGCAACGTCGAGAACCCAATGGAGAGAATTTTCAATCTGCCAGTGAGTGCGCACAACCGAGAGAAGGAGCTGAGCGTCAGGCGGCAGGGTCGAAAGAAAATAGCGGGAATCGGTCGAGCGGTCGCCGTCAATGTCACGGGTAGCGGTAATTTTGACGACCGAGGTGAGACCAGGCCAGCGGGCAAGGAGTTCGGGAGCAAGGGCACCGCTGGCTGGGGCAGCGAAACAGCGACGGGTTTCAAGCCGACCGTGGTCGTTATCGACGGTTTGGAAAAAAGAAAGGGCTGGGTTTGGGCTGGGAGTGAGTCGGGCCTGGTCAAAAAAAGAGACGACCGCCTGATGAGTCGTGGGCTGGTTGGCTTTGAGGGTCAGGACATAATCAGCCTCTTGCTGGTGAATCTGGCCGGCAATTTCGGTCTGGCAGCCCATGGCATCGATGGTCACGATGCAGCCCTTGAGCATCAGGACAGAGAGCAGTTCCGGGATGGCGGTGATTTCGTTGGAGTGGTCCTCGGTTTTGACCTGGCCGAGCACCAGGCGGTTGGCGGCGGCCCAGGCGCTGACCATATGAATGGTGGAGTTGGACTTGCTGCGCGACCCACGCAGGGTTTTTCCGTCAATGCTGACGATTTCACCCTGAGTGAGATCCGCCACAGATCGAACCCAGGTCAGAAACCGCGACTCAAACTCTTTTGGATTGAGTCGCATCAACACCCGTCGAAAGGTATCGTGGGATGGGATACCGTTGGGTAACTCAAGGAAAGTCGCCAACCACTCTCGTTTCGACTCGCCGAAGGTTTCCATTTCCTCGTAGGTCTCGGCCCCACAGATCACGGCGCACAGCGCAATGGTCACGATATCGATTAGCAGGTGAAGTTTGGTCCGATCCACGCGTGGATCGGGCAGGTCTGAAAAATGGTCGAGTAAGGAAGGCATGCGTTGACTCCACGGTGATCAGGTGAAAAAACCTGTTCTTTATCACATTTGTTTTGTCAAGCGCATCCTTTGTAAGCAGAAGAATTTAAGATGCGTTTACCCTATGTCAAACTCCACGTCGTCCATCGGCGACGGGTCAATGTACCAGCCGTACCCGGCGGCTTTCGCATCGAGCAGGACCAGATTGGATGGTGTTTCAACCAGCAGATTTCCTTTTTCCAAATCGGCTAACCCAAATTTCACCGCCCGAAGCTGGTCTATTTTTTCAACTGGTGCTCCGGCGGCAATCCAGCGGGCGATGGCCGCTTCCACGAGCCAGGAAATCTGGGTTTCGTTGAGTTTAGCTACATGAACAGGTTTGTGGTTCTTATCTTCAGCGAGCACAAGAGGCTTGGCAGATAAACTGGTTTCAGCCTCAATTATCTGGGATGTCGCGGGTCGGGAAACAGGCGTGCTGCAGGATGTGCCAGTTCCAGTGAAAGCGGCGAACGTCGCCGGAGAATCAGCATAGGCATCCACGACAGTCCCATTCATGGTGTTATTAGCCGCAACGAAGTTCTGCACGCCAACCTCAGTCCCCGTTGGCGAAAGACCCGGCAGGTTAAATGTGTGACCTGCCGCAGCACCGCTGGAACCAAGAAAAATTGTCTGAGCACCAGCGGTATAACCGCTAATCGTGTTCTTATTGGCTCCGGAGCCGCCGATAACCGCGCAGACGTTGACCGTGTCACTCGATGACGGCGAGCCGTTTGTCATCCCTATAGCACCGGCATTTCCAGAACCGGGCGTGTCAAACAGGTTGCCGCGAATGTCAAAGTTTGCCGTGTAACTGCCACCTGTATTATCAGCAGAGATGTGGAAGTTGCCCTTAATTTGGTGAATTTGATTATTGGTAATGGTAACTGAACCTGTGCCTCCGCCTGCGTAAGAAAAGAACAGACCGTTGCCGGTTTTTGAACCTGAATCTGTTACACCAGCCACGCCTATGGTGTTGCTGTCAAAAAAACCGCTCAACAAAGTGCCGGCGCTTGCTTTTTGCAACGTAACGGCGCTGCCGTTCGCATCGCGCATCGTATTGCCCGTCACGTGGAAAGTCATCACGCCCTGCGTGGCAAGCGTCAGGCTACAACCACCGATATTATTGCTTGGATGGTTGTTCGACATGATATTGTTCCGCATCACGACATCCATTGTGCTGGCTGTTTGACCTGTGAAGTTCACCAAATTGGCTCGGGCGCTGGTAAAAGTATTCGGCTCACCTGCACCCGCACCGCCCAGGGTGGTGTTGATGGTTCCGGTCCCGCGATTCTCAACCGTCATGCTGGCGTTACCATTACCGTTATTGAGATTTGCTCCAAACGTGTTTCCTTTGACCGATAGCGTTAATACATTGGGCGAGGCTTGTGTGGTAATGATCCTGAAATTCTCCCACTCGCCGCCACTGATGTTGTTGTTCGTCAATGTGGCTGTTCCGCTGAGACCGTTTGTCGAGGTGTCGCCGAAATAGATACTGCCCTCACCAGCATTGTACGGAGCAGTGTTGAAGTTCGTGCCGTTGTTGCCGCCCACAGTCGAGTATTCCAGCGTAAACCCGTTTACCAGAGTCCCGCGAATGCCGTAGTTTTGATTCGTGCCATTGATCGTCATCCGCCTCAGAACCACGTTGCTCGTATTGTTCAGGTAAATGCCGCAGCCCACCGTGGCGAAGCTGAGGTCTGCGCCGCTTTTGTTGGCAATCGTTCCACCTGTACTGTTGCCACCTACTGAAGTAGTTGATCCATCACCCGTTACTGTCAGGCCGCCGGTTGAACCTGTTGTATTCAAAATGATGCCGTTGTTTGAGCCACCATTTGACGAAATACTACGGAAGGTCACTCCGCTAGTACCAATCGTTGTACTTGAAATATTCAACGCCGTACCAGTTGTCGAGTCAATGGTATTGTTATTTGTTCCGGTTGTGACGGTGACCGTTCCGCCACCCGTTGCCGTAAACCCCGTGCCAGTCGTGGTATCAATATCCAACCCGCCGCCGGTAAAGTTGATCGTCGCCCCGGTGTTGGTGCTCAGATTGACGGCGGTGTTGGCGCTGGTGTTGAGCGTTTTTGTACCACCTGAAAAGGTATAGGTCCCGCCTGTATTTCCTGAGACCAGGATTCCCGTTGAACTGCCGGTCCCGCTCAGGTTTCCTGACAGCGTGACCGATCCACCCGTGTTGCTGGCAATGCTCACCAGACTAAATGCCGTGTCGGAACTCACGGTCCCGGGGTAGTTGACCGTCGCCGCTCCGCCATTGATATTGACTGCATTTCCATTTGGGTTGGTAATTGAGGTATTGCTGCTGAAGGTAAAGCTTCCGGATGAACCGTTGATGATCGTCAACCGGGCACCGCCGCCATTCAACGTGTTTGTACCATTGAAGTTGTACGTTCCATCCGCATTATCAAAACTAAAACCACCGTTGTTGGTCGAACTCAGCGTCCCGGTCTGGAAGATGATCGTTCCGGTGCTATGGCTTGCGACATTCACCATCGGATTCGTACCACCATTGGTCACACTCCCGCTGTAGGTCAGCGACATGGTCCCTGAGATTGAAAAACCGCCGTTTGCCCCGCTGATGCTGCCGCCCGCCGTCACGCTCCCGGCCATACTCGTCAGCACAACCGCCACCGACGTCGTGCTGCTGGTTGAAAGCGTGATGCCCGACGTGGCGTTGATCGTCCCGTTGTTCAAATTCAGGATTTGGCCCGTTCCATTGATCGTCAGCGTGTCTGCAGAAAACGTTCCAATTCCGTTCCCGCTGATTCCGGCGCCGGTTGTGTTCCCAATCGTGAATCCCCGCACCGTATTGCCGCTTCCAAGCGTGATCGAGTTCGTGCTGGCCGCCGTCGCCACCAGCGTCGTGTTGCTCCCCGCCGCCACCACCGTAATCGTGTTGACCGTCAATGCCACGCCACTTCCGATCAACTGCTGGGTGCCCAGCAACGTCATGTTCCCGTCGTAATCCCCAGTCCGCTCAAAGACATAGATGATGTCTCCCGCCGTATCCGGTCCGGTCGCTCCGGTTACATCCGCCAGCGAATCAAACCGCGAGGCAAACGTTCCATTCCCTCCCGCACTCGCTGTCGAGTCCACATACCACACCCGCTGCCCGAGGTTGATGGTCACGGTTCCCGTATCCGTCAGCCCGTCGCCATCCGTCAAGGTATAGGTAAATGTGTCGGTCAAATTCTGATCGCCAACTTGCGGTTCATAAGTGAATGACCCGTCCGCCGCCAGCGTCACACTCCCACCAGCCGTGGTCGAAAAGGTGCCCGCCGTCACCACCAGCGAGGCAGTCGGCGTCACACCGTCCACATCGTAGTCGTTGGCCCGCACACCACTCGCCGTGTTCACGGTCAACGTCGTGTTCCCCACCGCGTTGTAGCTATCGGCAATTGCCAGCGGCGACACCTTCACCGACCCGGCAACCAGGGTGGTGTTGGCGTCAATTGTGTCTGTGAAATTCACACCCGTTGCATTTCCGCCACCGCTGTTTGTAATAACAACCGTATATCGCAACCGGTCTCCGGGGTCAGCCGCACCGTCCACATCTACGTCATTTTGCAGGGCATCCACTTTGGTCGCCGCTATCGTCGGCGTTTGCCGGAGCGGATTTCCTAACTTCGGAAACATTGTTCGGCTTGTCAGCAACGGATTGATTGCCACCGGAACACTTCCCTCGATTCCAGGAAGTCTCTGGCTGCGAGCTTCGGTTTCCCGAACCACAAGGTGGTTTCCAACTCCAAATACCAGGATGAGTCCAATGAAAAAGAAACCTGAACCGAAAAACCGGGAGGAAATGCGACGACCTGAAGTCATAGTTCACCTGCGAACCGGATTCAGGCAATTTGGCTTTGAGGGAATGTTCGTTGGCAAACTGGTGGCTGCACATCACTAACATCCCGCACCTGAAGCACACTGAGTTGCTAATTGCCTGAGCCAGCGATCAATGATTGGGTTATAAAAATAGAAGAGGAGAGTAAGTAATTGATGTGACGCTACTTGTGCCCGATTGCCAGCTAAAAGTCAAGCAATGAACGGTTCCCTGCTGATCATCTGTAGTCTGGTTATTCGAAAAGTGAACTGAACAATTTAAGGCTCTTTGGTATTTGCCGTGAAAATCAGCAGTTTGATGAAAATCTGGACCGATAAATCTTTTAGAATCAATATTCGTTTTTGAGATTTCGTTCGTTTCCACGGGAAATACCAAAGAGCCCAATTTAACAGGTGCCGTGGGATGACTTCATCGAGGAATTTTCAATAAAGTTGCCAGTAAAAAGTCGGGAATTTGGCTTGACGATAGACAAGTCCCATTTTTATTCTTACAAGCGTTTCAAACAAATGTTTAAATCAAATGTTTCAGGCGATGAACACCGTGATAAGTTCCCCCCAGTTACCAACTCCTTTCACTGAAGCTGATGCCCGGACACGGCTGCTTGACGCCGCTGAAAAGCTCTTTGCCGAACACGGCCTTGCCGCCACCAGCATCCGCGACCTGGCCCGCGAAGCTGGCGTCAATATCGCTGCGATTAACTACTATTTCGGCAGCAAGGAAAATCTCTATGCCGAGATGCTGCGCCACTCATTTATGCACAGTGGCGCCTCGCTGTCACAGTTTGAAGCCATTTTGGCGGAGGCTCAAACCTACGGCACTCCTGAAGCGGCGGCGAGGGCAATCCGGTTGTTTGTCAGAGAGTTTATGCTGGCGCTCTTTGAATCAGAACGCTCACACCGGCGGGCCTGTCTGATGGCACGGGAAATGTCAGATCCATCACCAGCACTCAACCTGGTGATTGACGAATATATCGCGCCAAAATCCAAAATTTTGGCCAGCCTGGTCACCCAACTTCGGCCTGACCTGAGTGATAACCCGAACCTGTTCTTGTATATCGCAAGTATCGTCGGCCAGTGCCTGCATTACCGGATGACGCTGCCGGTGACAATGTCCATTCTCAAAAAATCAGAAATGACACCTGAGTTGCTTGAAACAATCACAGCCCATATTGCTGATTTTTCACTCACAGCCCTTGGGGTTGATCACAACAGGGCTAAGGGCTGGGGGGCAATTCGAGGGATGAGGGATGAAGGATGAGGGATGAAAAAATCTCCTGGTATCTGATCTCTCACGGGTTCAAATGCATGTCCTTTTTGTCGTTTTCGTCCTTTTTGTCGTTTGGTCCGATACACTCAGCCCTAAACGGGATGGAAACAATCTAAACATTTCAAAATTCAGCCATGAAAGGCGAGGAAGGCATGCTGCGAATTGGACTCAAAATGTTGATTGGTGACCGCTCGAAGTACATCACGCTGGTGAGCGGTTTGTCGTTTGTGGTTTTGCTCTTCGTGCAGCAAGGCTCGGTTTTTTGTGGACTGATGGCCCGAACGGCCAAACCAATTGAAGCGGTTGGCGCTCCAATCTGGGTCACAGACCCCAATCTTCAATCAATTGATGATTCAAAGCCCCTGATTGACACTGACCTGGGACGGGTACGAAGCGCTCCGGGTGTGAAATGGGCGGTGCCGCTGTTTTTGCGGCAGGTTCAGGTTCGTCTGCGTGATGGACGATTTCAACAGGTGCGTCTGTTTGGGTTAGACAATGCCTCGCTGATTGGCCGACCTTCCCAAATGATCGAAGGAGACCCGGCTTCGCTCTACCTGCCGGATGCTGTCATCATTGGAAAAGCTGAAGCTGAACGGCTTGGCAGCCCAAAGATCGGCGACACCTTTGAACTCAACGACCGTCTGGCCCGCGTGGTTGGCATTGCCGATGTGCCGCGTGACTTTTTGTCTTCGCCTTATATTTTTACGACCTATGACCGGGCGCTTTCCTACACTCCCCGCCAGCGTAAGCAACTCAACTTTGTGCTGGCTTCGCCACAAGACGGGGTGTCAGTCGAACAAGCGATTAAAAATATCGAACAAACCACTGGACTCAAAGCCTACACCGAAGAAGGCATGAGCTGGCTCACGATTGGGTATTACATGCGCAACACCGGAATTCCAATCAACATCGGGCTGTCCCTGGGACTGGTGTTCGTGGTCGGAATGGCGATTGCTGGACAGACGTTTTATGCCTTTGCACTCCAAAATGAACGGTATTTCGGTGCTTTAAAGGCGATGGGCACCCGCAGCCGGACGCTGGTCGCCATGATTATTGTTCAAAGTTTGACGGTGGGTCTGGTCGGATACGGCATCGGTGCCGGTGCCGGGACATTGATTGGCTGGCTTGGTCGCAACGGGCGACTGGCTTTTTACACTCCGCCACAACTGCTCTGGATCAGTTTTGGAATCACGATTTTCATTTGTATGCTGTCGAGCCTGATTAGCATCCAGCGGGTGCTGAGACTGGAGCCAGCGGTTGTGTTTCGGAGCTAATCAACACCAGGGGTTCAGGGTTCAGGGTTCAGGGTTCGGGGTTCAGGGTTTGAAAAACCATGACTCAGAATTCAGGGTTTCCGCCCCCCTTGGTCCTTTTCGTCTTCTTAGTTCTGTTTGTCCTTTGATTTGGACTAAAGATCAGAGTCGGGAAAAGACAAAAAGACAAAAATGAGGTTCGAAAACCCCGAACCCCGAACCCCGAACCCCGAACCCCGAACCCCGAACCCCGAACCCCGAACCCCGAACCCCAAACCCCGAACCCCGAACCCCGAACCCCGAACCCTGAACCCTAAACCCTTATGTCTGACACCATTGCTGCCACACTCAACAAAGTCAATAAAAGCTTCGGCCTGGGCGATACCCGCATTCACGTTTTAAAAGACGTCGAACTGGAGGTTCGGGCTGGTGAACTGCTCCTACTGGTTGGACCATCCGGGTGCGGAAAGACAACCCTGCTCAGCGTGCTGGCTGGAATTCTGGATATTGATAACGGCGAGGTGGATGTTTTTGGAAAGCGCCTCGATAACCTGTCGCAATCCAAGAAAACCGATTTTCGGCGGGATTATATCGGATTCATTTTTCAGCAATTCAACCTCGTGCCAACGCTGACGGCGACTGAAAACGTCGCGATTCCGCTCCTGATCGCCAAACGGCCCTATCAGGAATCACTCAGGAAAGCCCGAACCTATCTGGAACTGGTTGGCCTGGGTGATCGGACTGAGTTTTTCCCGTCTCAGCTTTCCGGCGGCCAGCAACAGCGCGTTGCGATTGCCCGCGCGCTGGTAGCTGAACCACGACTCATCATTTGCGATGAACCCACGGCCAGTCTTGACGGAGAAACCGGGAAAATGGTGATGGAAATGTTTCGCAAAACGGCGTTGAGCGAAAACCGCGCCATTGTGGTGGTCACCCACGACAATCGAATTTTTAGTTATGGTGACCGAATTGCCGAAATGCTGGATGGACGAATCCTTTCAATTCACGAAAACCCCGATCATGTGACTTAAGTTTAGAGTTCAAGCTTTAGCTTGCTTCCAACATACACACCAACCAACTCAAGTTTTACCAGAAACTGAAATTGAATGACCGGAAGATTTTGACAAGCTAAAGCTTGAACTCTGAACAAAAAACACCAGCCTCAATTTTTCCGAAGGACTCTCTATGCGAAAGCTGCTCAGCATCCTGTTACCGATTGCCGGAATTGCCTTTGCCATCTATTGGGTCATGATTTCCGCTCAGCGGCCAACCCCAGCGAAACCACTCAATCCTCCGGCGCAAAATACATTCCTCAAAACCATTGCCGGTGCTGGAATCATCGAAGCCGCCAGCCGGAACATCAATTTGGCACCGCCGATTCCAGGCCAGGTGACCCAGATTTTTGTGAAGGAAAATGATTTTGTGAAACGGGGTGCCAATCTCTATCGGATTGATGACCGGGAACTGCGCGCCAAACTGGCCACGGCTGAAGCCAGTATCGAACGCGCCAGGGCCAACATCGAGACGGCTCAGACCGAAATCGGTAATTCTGAAGCGGCTCAGCAAAGCGCCCAGGCCAACATTTCAGTCCTCAAAGCTCAATTGCAAGACACCCAGCAAATCCTGGATCGCAATGCACAACTGGTGAAATCAGGGGATTTATCCACCCGGATTTATGATTCAAGCGTGGCGGCTCGTGACGCCGCCAAAGCACGGGTCGAACAGGCCGAAGCCCAACTGGCACAAACTGCCGCCCAACTTCGGAGCGTCAAAGCCCGCCTGCTCCAGGCCGAAGCTGATCTGAAAGTGCTCCAGGCGCAACGCCAGGAACTGGTGGTCAGCCTTGATCGGTTGGAAGTCAAAGCCCCACAGGATGGCCGTGTGCTGCAGATCAATATTCGATTGGGTGAGTTTGTGTCCTCAACTCCGACCACGCCGCCGATTTTGTTTGGGGAAACCGACTATTTGCAGGTTCGGGTGGATGTGGACGAAATCAATGCGTCGCGGGTCAAGCCGGGACTTCCCGCCGAAGCTCAACTCAAAGGCGATACGGCCAAGAAAATTGCCCTCGAATTTGTGCGAATTGAACCCTATATCACACCGAAAAAGAGCCTGACGGGTGATAATACGGAACGTGTGGATGTGCGTGTTCTGCAGGTGATTTATCGCTTCCGGTCACCGGAATTTCCGGTCTACGTCGGCCAACAGGTAGATGTGTTTATTGATGCGAGTAAATAATTGGGGTTCAGGGTTCAGGGTTTTGAACGGTTGTTGCTTGTGTGCTTTCAGGGAAAGATGAAAGGACCAAAGGGACATAAAGAACATAAAGGACATAAAAGCAAACCCTGAACCCTGAACCCCGAACCCTGGTTTTTTTAGTCGGCCTCGTTTGGGGATTCTGGTCTTTGGAAGGCAACGGTAGGCGCATTTTCCTGGACTTCAGCCGTCGTCAGCGTCGGATGGTTCTCCAGAAATTCATCTTCGTCAGGCTCAACTCGGGGATTGCTTTCGGTTGGGGAATCAGGTGACGCCCCAACCAGATATCCGGCAACGGCAGCCGCAAATTCGGTGGCCAGTTCAAGCGGGGAGGGCCGGTTGGCGGGGTTTTTATCCAGCGTTTTGCGAACGACCTGCTCAACTTCAGATGGAATTTCTGGATTGGCTGACCGCATCGGCGGTGGGTCATCCCGCATCTGCTTTAAAATAATTTCAACCACGTTGTTGCTGGTCGAACGAAATGGGGTTCGGCCACAAAGCATTTCATACAGAGTGACCCCCAGGCTGTACACATCCGCTTTGCCGTCATAGGGTTCATAGCGCAATTGTTCCGGCGACATATACATCGGCGTTCCAATCAGATTTCCAGTCAGGGTCAGATTGCCCAGACTGGTCGCTTCATTTCCAGTGAGTTTGGCAATACCAAAATCAAGCAATTTGACGGTTTCACCCTGGCTTCCCTGATGGAGAAAAATATTTTCAGGCTTGATGTCGCGATGGATGATCCCGGCCCGATGGGCTTCAGCCAGGACCTGGCACACCGGAGTCAGAATTTCAGCGCACCGTTTGAGTGACAATCGCTTTCGATTGTGAAGCTCAGTTGCCAGTGTATGGCCGACCAGGAATTCCATCACCAGGTAAGCAATTCCCTCTTCGGAAATGGCAGAATCCAGAATCGCAATGGCATTGGGGTGATTGACTTTGGTGGCTGACATGCCTTCGCGTCGAAATCGCTCCAGTTGTTCGGCGGAGTCATTTCCCGGCAACGGGCGAAACACTTTGACGGCGACTGTCCGATTGAGCCCCAGATGAGTGGCTTTAAAAACGGCCCCAAACCCGCCAATCCCGATTTTCTCGTCCAGGCGGTATTTTCCATCCAGGACCATTCCTTCGAGGGCTTCGGTCAGGGTTGAGAAAATCCGGTCAGCCTGGCGTTGCGAAGCTTCAAGCTCAGTGTTCTTTCGTGCCAGGGCCTCGTTTTGGCGGCGCAGTTGCTGTGCGGCTTCGGCTTGAAGATGGGCCACCTGGGCTTCGGCTTCAGCGGCCTTGACCCGGAGCCGGGCTTCACGGAGTTCCGCCCGTTCCCTGAATTTCTGAACTCGGGACCAGACAAGCCAGAATCCACCACCTACCAAGCCGGTGACATAGAACAATCTGGCCCACCAGGTCTGCCAGGGAGGTGGTGTAATCGTCAGTCGAACGACCAGTTCCCTCTCATTCCAGATTCCATCATTGTTTGAAGCCTTCACTCGAAATACATAACTTCCCGGAGGCACCGCTGTGTAACTCGCCGTATGCCGGGTTCCGGCTTCAATCCAGCGGGGGTCAAGCCCTTCCAGGCGGTAGGTATACTGATTTTTTTCCGACAGAATAAAATTCAGGGCGGCAAACTCGAAGGTGAAAAAGTTCTGGTCATGTGGCAACACAACCCTGCCCGTTTCGCCTGATGCTGGTACATGAGTCAGGAAATCACTGGTGTATCGTTCTGAAGGCTTATCAAAAATTCGAAATGACGTGATAACCACTGGCGGGACAAATGAATTACTGGTCAACCGGTTTGGATAGAAACGAACCAGCCCGCCAGCGCTGCCAAATAATAATTCTCCGTCGGGACTTTGAAAAAAGGCATTTTTATTGAATTCATCGCTAGGCAATCCATCCCGCATGTCAAAGACCCGCACCTGTCGCTGATTTGGATCAAATTTCACCAGTCCTTTTTTGGTGCTCAGCCATAAATGGTCGGTTTCGTCAGCCAGAATGCCCAAAATGGTGTCGTTGAGGAAGCCATCCGCTTCAGAAAAAACCGTGAATGTTCCGGTTTGTGGCTCAAACAGGTTTAATCCGCTGGCCGTCCCAACCCACAATCGCCCAGCTTTATCTTCCAGAATCGAATACACTACCTCATGGCTGAGGCTTTTGGGATTGGCAGGGTCGTGCCGAAACGCGGTGAAGGTCCGTGTCACCGGATCCAGGCGATTGAGTCCGCCAGCCGTTCCAATCCACAGCATCCCATTACGGCTTCGATAGAGATAATTCACGACATTATTACAAAGACTGTCGGATCGGGCCGGATCGGGCCGAAAAACGGTAAACTGTTGTTGTTTTGGATCATACAGGTTGAGACCTTCGCCATAGGTGCCAATCCAAAGCTGGCCGGCCAGGTCTTCCGCAAATGTAATGACATGATTCCCGCTCAAACTTTGGGGGTCTGCCGGATTGTGCAGAAACCGTACAAAGCTCTTCTTCTCAGGGTCATATCGGTTTAACCCGCTTCGAGTCCCGACCCAGATGGCACCGGTTCGATCTTCATAGACGGCCAGGACTTCATCGTGGCTGAGACTGCTGCTTTGGCCTGGATTGGCTCGAAAAACCGTTATTTTGCCGGTTTGTGGATCTACCCAGTTCAATCCACCGCCGGTGGTCCCAATCCAGATAGCGCCGAGACGATCTTTGCACACTGACCAGACCTGATTGAGGCTCAGACTGTTTGGATTGAGCGGGTCAGACTCGACCACTTGAAACCGTTGAACCAGCGGGTCATAAAAATTGACGCCTCCGCCATAGGTGCCGATCCAGAATGACCCGGCGACATCGCGAAAGAGGCAAGTCACTCGATCACTGCTCAGGCTATGTGGGTCATTTGGGTCAAATCGAACTGGAGAAAATTGATCCGTTTGAGGGTTATAGAGGTTGAGCCCGCCTCCATCAGTTCCAATCCAAAGCTGACCGGCGTTGTCCTCCAGGATACAGGTCACGGTGTTGTTGGTTAAACTCCCTGGTCGTGAAGAGTTATGGAAATATCGGCGAACGGTCCCAGTTGCCCGATCAACCACATTGAGCCCATGATCAGTGGCAATCCAAAACCGCCCGGTTGAATCCTCATACATGGCCTTGACCAGATTGCTGCTCAAAGTGGTGGGGTTTCCTGGATCGTGTTGAAACCGGGTAAATCCCTGATCGGCAGGATCAAAGCGATTGATCCCGCCATCGGTTCCGACCCAGATGGTTCCTGAGCGATCAACATAGAGTGTTTTGACATAGTTGTGACTCAGGCTGCGTGGATTGGCGACATCAACCTGAAATGACTTCAAGAATTTTCCTTGAGCATCAAAAACGGTTATCCCGCCGTCAGTTCCAACCCAGAGCTGTCCCTGGCTGTCCTCAACCATGGTCTTGACCCAGTTATTGATCAAACTGGTGTGACTGGCCGGGTTCTGACGCAGAATGAAAAACTGTTGATCCTGTAAGAACTGATGCAGGCCCCCGCCGGCGGTGCCAACCCACAACCGTTTTTGGCGGTCCTGAAATACCAGATCAATATAATTACTGGCTAAACCTTTGGAATCACTGGGCTTTGAGCGAATAACCTTGACCGAATTTCCATCATAGCGATTAAGACCTCCCTCAGTTCCAAACCAGATAAACCCATCACGATCCTGCCCGATACTGCGCACAAGGGTGCTTGATAGCCCTTGCTCCATGGCAATGCGTTTGAATTTCAAACGCGGTGACTCCTGGCTAGAAGGGTGTTGCCCCCAGGCAAGCCCTGAACAACAGACCAGGATCAGACAAACCAGGCTGGTGAGTTGAAATTGCTTCATGCGAGGTAACTTTCCAAGCAGGCAATGAATCGCTGAGGCCGGGGAATCCTCAGTCTGGGGGGATGGCTATTCACATTCGGTTTTTCAGATTGAAACAGGGATCAAAAGCAGGTGCCGGCAATTGGATTTCCAGTGAACACCAGTTTTCCAAATTCAACAAGCCTTTTTTCAATCAGATATTTAGCTTGATCAACACTTCCATGCGCGCAATACCGCGAAGCACTTCATCCCGGTGTTTGGCCAGTTTGATCCACTGGGGCAAGCGGCTGGCCAGTGACTGGTTATGGTTGGGCTGACGGTGACGCAGGGTTGCCCCAACATAGGCTTTTAAGAATTCCAGGTGGTGCTGGTTGTAGGCCCACAGCGTTTCACCGCAACAGGGCGTTTGTAACCACAATGGATACCCAAAATAGCAATCCACGGGCCGACCTTGTGAGAGCGGATGAATGGTCCACTCGACAGCGTTGCTGGCGTGACATCCGGGGCAATTCATTTTCGAGTGGCGTTTTTGCGGAGACTGGTCCAGAATCTTTGGCGGTCGTCGCAACCAGGTTCCACACCTGTCACACCCCTGACCGATAGTAACCACCACCGGGCCATGCCAGTCGTCAAACCGAAAAGCCTGCTCCTGAGCCAAACCGCAGGAGCCACAGGTCACCCTGGCTTGTGACGGGTAACATTCACCAATCGGACGGACCAGAGCACACCGCTGACACTGTGGGCACCCCACGAGAAAGTGCGATGCCAGTTCACCTAAAAACAGGCCATTCTCCTCAAATCGAGGACCATTTCCTTTCCAACGAGTGTCTGTCATATGCAACGCCTCTTTTTGCTTTTGCTTTTGCTGGCTGCTGGCACGCTGGCGGTTCGTTCAGGTTTTCTTTTTCAGGCGGCGACGCAGGAACCAAAGCCAACGCCTCCGAAACCATGTGATGAGTTAGACAAAGTTGACTATGAGCCTGAAACCAGACTCCTGGGTGACAAAATCGTAATTTCCACCCTTGATGTCAACTCTGACGAAGGAAAACAAGTCAATGGCGCAGAAAAACTCTTCTCGCCACATCGAACCAAATGGGTGAGGTCAAAAAAACCGGATACCATGCGGCCTGGTCCCTGGACCACGGTCCTGTTTGTCGAAGGAAACAAAGCCAATCCAGTTCATCTCAAACTTGAATTTCGCGACCACGCGTCCTACGGCGTAGACGCCAAATGGCTCAACGAAAAGCTCCTCTTCCTGCAAGTATGGTGGGGCCGCATTGGGAGCACAGATTTGATCCTGGATGTTGAAACCAATCAGGTTCTGTATTGTGAATCTGCCAGCTACCTTCAACTGATCTTGCCTTGCGACCAAAAGGAATGACGCAGTGACCGGGTGACAAGATGACCGGATGACAAGGTGACCGGGTGACAAGGTGACAAGGTGACAAAGTGACAAGGTGACCGGGTGACAAGGTGACAAGGTGACAAGGTGACAGTAAGGGCGCTGTTGCTTTGAACCGCGCCCTCTTCGAAAACCCTGAACCCTGAACCCTGAACCCTGAACCCTGAACCCTGAACCCTGAACCCTGAACCCTGAACCCTGAACCCTGAA
>JACQXX010000123.1 GCA_016208495.1 Acidobacteriota bacterium
CAAGAAAGGCGAGCGGATTTCGATTCCGACCAAACGAACGGCTGTTTTGAATCACTGGCAAGGGATGGAGGGGGCTCGACTGATTCAAGGGTGCGCGCTGTCGGAGACAGGAATCGTGATCTGGGTTGAACTCCCAGATCTGGAGCCCAAAACCGAAGGCGTGCGGTTGGGTGTTGATATTGGGGTCAACAAGCTCCTGTCCGACTCCGAGGGCCGCCACCACGGCACGGAGTTCAAAGCCATCCGCAATAAAATCAACCGCCGGAAGCCGGGCAGTCGTGGCCGGGGGAGGGCGCATACCGAACGCAAAGTGTTCATCAACCGCGTGGTCAAATCGCTTCCCTGGCCGACGCTGGCCGTGATTGGGGTTGAATCCCTGAAAAACCTCAAGCGCGGGAAATCGAAAAAACGAGGAAAAAAGTTTCGCAAGGCAATGGCACCGTGGACCTACCGGCACATCCTCACCCGGATCTCCGAACTGGCGCAAGTGAACCGTGTTCAGCTTGTCCGCATTGATCCGGCCAATACGTCCCGCGCATGTCCCCAGTGTGGTACGGTGCATAAGGACAACCGCAAGGGAGAGAAGTTTTTGTGTCGGCATTGTGGTCACACCGCCGATGCCGATACCGTCGGCGCGCAAAACATTCTCGCTCGCACCTTGGCGACTTTCGGGAGTGTAGAGTCCCCGGAGCCTCAAAGGGATGTGGGTCAGTCGGTGTAATATTCGACTATTCATTTCTCAACTCTAAGCACCATTTCAGACTCAGGGTTCACGGTTTGGGGGCAAACCAGTACAGGCCGGTTGCCACCAGTAAACAGACCAGAGCCACCAGATCAGCCAGGACAACCCGTCCAACCAGCGGGTTGTATCCTCCGACCGACCAGGCCAGCCATAAAAACGAAACCACACTGATAAACCCGGCAATCAACGCCAGCGGCTGAACGGCTGGCCGAAACGCCGCATAAAAGCAGAAAACTCCAAGTACCCCAAATAACACCGCCCGATGCCGCATCAGAATCACCAGATTTGGTTCGGTAAATGAAAGGCCATACAGGTTTGAAAGTTGTTGCGCACCAAGTACACCTGTCAGCGGTAAGATGTGAATGACTCCGACCACAATCAGCATGGCTGAAATGATTTTTTGCATACCCTCTCTCATTTTGAAGGCATAAGTCCAAATCCGACTTTGCCTAAGCTTATTATTTGGTCATTAAAGTCTGGAGTCTCTCTTTAAGCTCAGCCTGGTCAATTTTTTGATATCCTTCTGGTACTTCAAATAGCTTATCTGGAACCTCTAAGGAAACATTCGTGAGTGAAACCGAAAATTTCTCCCGTGGATTTGAAGTTTCAACTTTAACCAGCAAATCCTGGTAATCGTTTGCAAAGAAAAAATTTATACCATGCGGGTCACGCTTGAAGCGCATTTCATATTTTGTGGTCTGGTAGCCGGTTGTTTGGGTCTGACCAGCATTCTGCACAATGACCTGATTGGCAAATTTATTGAATGTTTGCAGGTACTTATTGACATCGAAACCCTGCAACATTGGTGCATCCTGAAGTTCAGTGAACGTTTTGGCTTGTGGGTCAAGCACAATGATCGGTTGATTCGGTGATGCAATAACAATCACTTTATACATCCGGGCCAGTTTACTGACTGGTGTTACTGAATCTTCAAATGGAGCAAACTCGTTTCTGATTTTCCCTGATTTCTTGGCAAATGTTTGGTGAATAATGTGGTTCATCGCATTCACTTCCATATCTGCCATATAATCCGGCTGGGTAGAAAATTTGCCCATCAGGTATGAAAAGTCCACTGATGGCTTTGAGGTTTTGGTTTTGCCTTTCCCTTGAGAATAACCGATTCCTGGAATCAAAAGCACCACGATCAGAAGAGCAATCTGGAGAACCTTTTTCAACATTGGTTGTTCGTTCCTTTCCCTGTACCGTGCCAGTTTCAATCACAAAGGAAAAATGAAAATCCTGAAAACTGGATAAGTACATTTTACCTGGGAGAAGTAATTGTTTGAGAATTGGACTGGTCAGGAGATGGTAAGAACAAATGGGATTATTGACAAGTCAACGATCACCCGGCACTCTCAAATGCCTGTTTGATCCAGCCGATAAGTGCTTCATCCACTTCATTAACTGACGCGAGCCTGACTTTGAAGTTGCACATGCTGTTGGGCGGCATTTCGACCAACCGGTCCGTAGCGGTGAGTGTTTTGGAATTGATACCAACTTCAATCTGGGTTTTGGTGGCTGGACCAACCATAGCGAACTGCTTTTTGCGGTGCAGGCTGACGTAGGTTTTCTTGGGTGAAATTTCAAACTCACCGAATTTGGAGATTTCTTCCATGACTTTGTCGTGAATTGGTCGAAGCGCCGCCTTAGGGCCGGTGTAAAGCCCGGAAACGACATCATCAGTCGAAAGATTTTGCTCAGCCGCTGCGCTTTGACCATCTGACTTGAGGACGTGATGGACCAGTGTGTTGGCGTCTCCGTGTCCCAACCCAAGGTCGCGTTTGAGCATATCGCGGATTTCGCCATGTTTTGACAACCCGCTGGCCTGGATGATTTGGGCCAGTTCGGCGAGTGACTTTCCGCTTCGTTTTTCGATATTGGCAAGCTGAGTAGCCATGGCCTTTGCGACATCGGTCATATGGATCTCCTTGACTTAAAATGGTTTGAGGCAGTTCAGAGATGAGAGGATGATTTGAAAATAAACGGTCGCCGTATTGTAAATTACGCTGTACTTATTTCAAGGAAATAATTTTGGGATGTTCAGAAAACCTGAACCAACGCTGCCAGGCAATTCAAGGATGTTTGTCTGGTAATCGCGGAATCCACCTCCCAACCTTTTGGACATAGTCCTCATAAGATGCACCGAACTGTTTTCGCAAGGCTGGCTCCTCATACAGTGTGACAAAAAGATGGGTACAGAGGAAAAACACACCAGCTTCGATCAAGATGGCTTGCGATTGAAAGAAAATTGCTTCCCCGCATAACACCAGCAAAACGCACACATACATTGGGTTTCGCACTGAGCGGTAGAGCCCGCGCACGACAAGGTGTTTCGGTGGATCAACCGGAGCCAGTGTGCCGCGGCCTTCGGCAAAAAACTGCCAGATGCACCCGAGCAGACCGGTACCTCCCACAATCATCAACGGCAATCCGAAAGAATGAAGTACTCCAGAATAAGATCTTTCCATTCCAGGATCCGATGAAACCAGCCAGTAGGGGATAAACACTGTCACCGTTCCTGGAAACAAAACTGTAAAGAAAAGACTTCGAAGGAAAAGCATATCCACCACCTTTGGGATAGGGCTGAAAACATCGGGTGAATCTTCAGCCTGTCGTCTTCAGCCCCGAGCTTGCGAGTCTTCAGCCCTGAGCCCTGGTTTCTTCAGCTCCATCACAGTTGTGGCGGTTTGGGTCTGGGCCAGGCTTGCAGTGCGATCCGGGCGACTCGCTCCAACTCCTCGCGACTGGCCCCAGCCGCTGCCTGAACCGACAGGCCCTGGTTGAGCGTGGCAATAAACCGGGCCAGGTCAGCCGGGTCGGCATCATTCGGCAAATCACCTTCGGCCTTGGCCCGCTCAAATCGCTCACGAATGGCAATTTCCCCGGCCTGACGGCGATTGATCATTTCCTGGCGCATGCTTTCGGCGGCTTCGCCTCCAGCCAAACCACCCAAAACCAAAAGGCACCCGTGCGGATGTTCCGGTTTTGTGGTTAAGGCTATTGAGCCAAAGAGCAAGTGCTCCGCCACGGCACGGGAAGTGGGTTCGCGCAACGCCTCCTGGGTGTAAGCGGCTGAGCTTTCACCATAGCGATCCAAAACCTTGCGGAAGAGCGCTTCTTTATTTCCAAAGGCGGCATAGAGACTTGGACGGTTAATGCCCATGGCCTGGGTTAAATCGGGAAGGGACGTGCCCTCATAGCCTTTGCTCCAAAATACTTCCAGCGCCCGATCAAGCGCCTGATTTACATCAAATGACCGGGGACGGCCTTTCGACGTCATACTGAACCTCCTGGATTTTGTACTTACTGGTACAATAATCTGCTTGACAGAAGACGTCCACTGGATTATGTTTTTTACCGTTCGGTACACAATTGAAAAAAAGGAGCAGGCTCATGTCGAAGAAACTTTCAGGTAAGGTTGCACTGGTAACTGGTGGCTCTCGTGGCATTGGTGCGGCAATTGCCAAATATCTCGCGCGGGAGGGTGCTGCAGTGGCAATTACCTATGCCAGTTCATCCACCAAGGCTGATGAAGTCGTGGCGGCAATTCAGGCTGAGGGCGGGGAAGCCCTGGCCATTCAGGCGGATAGTGCTGATGCTGAAGCCGTCAAAAATGCGGTGGCTGAAACAGCCCAAAAGCTCGGTGGTCTCGATATTCTGGTCAACAACGCCGGGGTTGCCATTGTAAAACCATTTGATGAATTTACCCTGGATGAATTTGACCGTCTGGTGAATGTGAATGTTCGAGGCGTGTTTGTGGGTATCCAGGAAGCTTCGCGCCATATGCGTGAAGGCGGACGAATCATCACCATTGGCAGTGTCAACGGTGACCGGATACCGTTTCCAGGTGGCAGCGTTTATGCCCTGACGAAGGCCGCCGTGGCCGGACTCACTCGTGGGTTGGCCCGTGATTTAGGGCCGCGTGGGATTACGGTCAACAATGTTCAACCGGGCCCGGTCAATACTGAAATGAACCCCGAAAATGGCCCCTTTGCCGGCATGATCAAAGGCTTTATGGCCGTGCCGCGCTATGGCAAAGATGACGAAGTGGCAAGCCTGGTCGTCTTTCTGGCCAGTCCTGATGCCGCCTTTATCACTGGCGCCAGCATTGATATTGATGGTGGCTTTAAGGCGTAATCTTCAAGGTAATCAGTGATCAGTAGTCCAATAAGTTATTCTTCTTGAACGGTTTACCTTTTTCCTGCAGAGTGGGAATTCTGCGAGGTTTGAGTCAATCCTGAACGACTGTGGGTTGACTGGTAACTGTTCAGGATACTGGTATCTATTTTTAGTCTGCTGGGTACTCCGGGCTTGCCGCATGGGCCAGAACTTTTGGATTCCCCGAATGCCGTAACACCCCAGTGTCATCAATGTAAAAGCAATCAGTGCCGGTTTGGAAAATGCCATCTCGCTGGATTGGAAACATAATCGTGCAAAAATGAGATTTTCCATCGGTATTTGTCAGGAAAAACTTCATTTGATAACCGCTGTACCGACCTTGTTCGTGCTCTTTTCGCTGACCTGCCGAATCAAATACCCGGCATCGAAGCCGATGGGTGGCTAAATCTAAAAAATTTTCCAACAAAGAAAGTTGTGCATTGTGGGGAAAGACATAAGCGGGTCTGTCTGTATACTGCCCACATTTCAACTCCTCGAAATAGAATTTTTGAAACCAGTACTGCTTATCCAAAACAAACACTGCATTTCGGGTATTGGCGTGTTTGAGATAGGTCAAATACCCCCAGCTTAATCCAATCCCAATCAATCCCAGAATCAATAAGTTTAAGATCAGGAGTGGAAAAGCCCGCCTGCGAAACCGATAGTTGGCAGACGGGCCTGGGCTTACAATCAATGGTTTTTTCTTTTTCAGTGTTTTTGGAGAGCACCGGGCACAGAAGTTGATTCTGGGATGAAAAACATCACTCTGATGACAAACCTCACATCGTTTTGGCAATGACTCTGAACGAACTTGAAAGGTTGGCATTTAAGTTCTCCTGAAAAACTGAGGAACGGCAGATTCAGTTCCCTGACCTGGGACAAAATGTTATCCCAACTCACCCAGAGCTGACGTGACCAGTTCGGTGTCAGCATATTCCGTTACTTCCTGGATTTTGCCATCAGCGAGGCGGAAGACAAAACAGTACGTGTTGTTATAGGGTTTTCCATCTTTGGTTGTGTTGTTGGTGCCTCGGGCTTGCACCACCACAAAGTCATCTTCCGCAATAAACCGATAGGCGGTCAGTTGGATTGGGTTGGCCAGTTTGGCGCCGAGCGGCATCAGGAGGTCGGTCAAAATAGCCCGTTTCCCTTCAAATGTTCGGGACCAACTGGTGGATCCAATCAGCGTCCAGCGGACATCATCCACCAGTCCTTCGATAAATGGCCGGGCATCCCCGTGAGAGATTTCTGAAAAAATGTTTTGCAAAAGTTGTTTGTTTTCGACTGTACCCATGTCGGAGACCTCTTTCTGAAAGTTTGTGAAGTATGAAAAATCCCAAGGTTTGTTTGGAAATTTTTCAGGTACTTTAATGACCAAACTCACAAAACACACGAAAAAAGAAGCCCCACACAGAAAAAAGCCTGTTTCCATTTCGGAAACAGGCTTTGCATTCGGGCGAGGAACTTGTTTGGTCAGAGCCGATCTGGCTTACTGGTTGTCCACGCGGGATTCAATCGTGCTCTGGATGCTGGTGGGGACGTTTGACAGGAAATCAAACCCGGTCAGGGCTTCAATGCTGTCAACTGACACGCGATAGGTCTTCCAGTCAACGTTTCGGATACCGGCATCATTCGGCATATTGACGGCAATCACGCGAGTGGCGGTCGTTACGCGGCTGGCATCGTTGTCGCCGGCTGGCAGGATCACGATGACTTTCCAGGTGCGGGTTGGGATCACCATCCCGTTGGTTGGGTGCGTTCCCTTTGAACCGTACCCGCCGCAGATGACATAGACTTCGTTGGTGCCGTTCAGCATCTGGTCGCGGCTGTACTGTTCCAGGTTGTTCCACGGACCCTGGTTGTTGTCGGAGGACTGGACCATCATATTGGTCATCAAAAACGTCGCGCTGTTATTTTGGACTGTATCAGTTCGATCTGCCGAAGGGCACATATGGCCTCGGTCATAGCTGGTTCCGTTAACCGTTCCAAACGCTGCGCTCTGGACTCGGTACCAACCTGCAGGGAGAGTGGGGTCTTCCCGGAAATCATCCTGGCGAGGTGCGCTCCCACGGTCGGCAATGGTGATATTCCAACTTGCCCAGTTGGCAGTGCGCTTATCTCGGTGGTAGCTAAGGACATATTGCGTTTTCTCCATCAGGTAATTTGTAAAGTTGTTGACATCTGCGGTAGCACCTGATGGGTTCCCCAACGCCAGGTGGCGGTTGCTTGATGGCGGGGGCGGAGGCGGCGGGGTGGTGCCCGTCGTCACGGTCAGGGTGTAGCTTCCGGTTTTATTTGGGTCATACGTGGTGGCGGTGATGGTGTACGTTCCCGCCGATGGCAAGGTCAAAACCAGTTTCGAATCGGTGTTGCCCGCGCTGTCGTCATCTTCCTGGCGATAGCTGTTTGGTCCTTCGACGATCAGATAGGCATCAAACCCAGTGCCGTCGTGGGTGATCGTGACTGATTGATTGGCTGAACCTGTAAACGAGAACTTGTCGGCGTAGCTTCCATCGGAAAGCAAACAGTCCGTGGTGGCAATCGTGCCATTGATCGTGGCTGGCAAGGTGATCGCCGTCGTGGTGCAGCCGGATGGCGGCGGTGGTGTCGTGTTGCTGGTGATGGTGATGTCGTCAAAGTTCAACCGGCTGGAATCGTTGTTTCCTGTCGTTTTGCGGATTTCAAACCGAACCGTGCTGGTCGTGTTGATGACAAATGAAGCCGTCTGCAATGTCGTGCTGCTGGTGGTGACGGTGGTTCCGGCCTTGGTCCAGCTTGAGCCACTGGTGGTCGAATACCACAGTTCCCAGTTGGCATTGGCATCGGTGCCGTATTTGGCGTGCTTGACGGTCACGGTACCGGCGCCGGTTACGTTGAAATTCATCGTGACCTTGCCCAGGTTGCGTACGCGGGTGCTCTTGGTGCCGGCTTTGCGATCACTGGTGGTATTTCCGATCAACGTGTTGTTGAGCGTCCAGGAACCGGTGCCCAGGGTCACGGAACCCGTGGTGTAGCTGGTTTTGGTTCCGCTTTCAAATCCTTCGGCCAGGGTCGTGGTGGATTGACGCGTCGAATAATCCATTCCCGGCGTCAGGTCCGGAACTGAATCTGGTTCGATAAACTGGATTTCACCGGCTTCAAAGGGTTTCACATCGGAAGCGGGTTCATCGTTGGACAGTGAGTATTTATAGCGTGGCGCCTTTTCGTGGGCCTGGGAAGAAGGAATCCCAATAAATGAGGCCAGGACGGCGACGGCGATCATCAGACAAAAGTAAAAACTACGAAATGATTTCAGCATAGCTCCTCGCGAACGTGCTTGGTTTTAGCTTGCGGCTTGGAAAAAAATAGACAGGAGGTAAAACGTGTGGTTGTTGTGACCTTCCTTAGAGCAAGCCGTATGCCACGAGGCCAATGCGTTGAAATCTGGAGTGTTCACTGGCTGCGCATCAGGTTTTTGAAAGGGCTTTATTTTTCTAAGCTATTGTATTGATTGAGGTTGAATAACTGGATGCGGAGATTGGGCACGGTTGCAACAGTTTGGTAACAAGTCGCCGTCAGGTGTACAGTCCGTTGGCACCTGCGCATTTGCTGAGCAATTGCCAGGTGACTGCACTACCTGAAAACCTGAAGACCTGGGCAGATAATTTGGATGTTCTGATTTAACTCATTCGTTGATAAAACAGGGTTGGAAGCTCCAGCACGCCTTTTCCAACAAAACAAACCTGTCCACTCACGCTGATTCCTGGTTTGGCGCCCGTGCGAACCGTGACCAGCATTTCGCTTGGTCGGTCCACAAAGCGCCCCTGGTTGATTCGGATGGCGCTATCTTCGGCAGCCAGACCGTGGTGAACCAGATAGGCGGCAGCGGGTCCGGCGGCGCTACCGGTGGCGATGTCTTCGACGCGTCCGTCATTGTCCCAGGTTCGGCCTTCAAACTCATTCACATCAAGGACATAGACAAATTTTGCCCCAATATCGGCCAGAAGTGATTCAAAATTCGGAATTTGAATTGCGGCTCGATCAAGATTGGTTTTGATGGGCACAATCAGGTAGGGAAGTCCAGTCGAAACAACTTCGAGCGGAAGCGGTTCAGCCAGATCCGGGTGCGAAAGGTTCAACGCCGCAAGTATTTCGTCATATCGGCCTGGATCAACCGTTCCTAAATAAGAGGCTTCACCCTGGTCCATTTCAGCGGAATAGACGCTATCAACCCTTCGACTGACCACGGGGATACCTTTTTCAGGCGTCATCAGGTGCAGGTGAACTTCGCTGGCGTTTTGAAAATGACGGGCGTGGAGTGCCGCCGCTGCCCCGATGATGGGATGTCCGGCAAAGCCAAGTTCCTCTTCCATGGTAAAAATGCGGGCGCAAAACCGGGTCGGTTCCGCGGTTGGAGACAGGAAAATTGATTCAAACTGGCGCATTTCCTGAGTCAGCCGGAGCATCAACGAAGCTGACAATTCCTGTTCAAGAAAAAACACGCTCAACCCGTTACCGGAAAGGGGGTGGCGTGCAAAGACATCCACATGTTCAAAGTGAAGTGAGAAGGTGTCCATCAGGTTTTTCCATCCACGAGAAATTCTGAGCAAGAGTTAAAATGAGTGGTTGGGATCTCTAAAGTTTCGCAAAAGGTTGAGAGTATCGTCTTTAGACGAGAGGTTTTCAACTATGACCCATTCGTTCATCCTCACGTCTGAAGGCGTTACTCAGAACTTTCAAATTACTCAAGCTGCTTATGAAACCGCCAGGCGCTGATTCCGACCAGCACGATGGCAAAGGCAAGCAAGGCCAGAAAGTTAGGATAGAGAATGTCAAACCCCGCGCCCTTCAACAAGATGCTCCGGGCAATGGTGGCGAAGTGACGCACCGGGTTGATCAAGGTGATGGTCTGCAACCAGTCGGGCATGCCTTCGAGTGGTGTGGTCGCTCCGGAAAGCATGGCAATCGGCGGATTGACAAAGAAGCTCAGCAACTGGGCCTGTTGCTGGGATCTGGAGATTGTGGCCAGAAACGTGCCGAGTCCAATTCCAGCCAGTACACAGAGCGCTCCGGCACAGTAGATCAACGCCAGGCTACCGCGAATTGGAATGTCAAAAACCAGTTTCGCCACCACCAGCGCGATCCAGATGTCACACGATAAGAGCACAAAGAGCGGACCCATTTTGGCAATGATGATTTCAGTCGCACTCGCCGGCGTCATCAGCAGTTGCTCAACCGTGCCGGATTCCTTCTCCTTGACCATGGCGCCAGCCGCCACCAGTGAACCATTTAAAATCAACAGGATCCCGAGCACACCAGTAATCATAAACCACGAACTCCGCAGGCCCGGATTATAGAGCATCGCTACCTGAGCGGTTAAACTCGGGGCCGGAGTCGCCGGACCTTCCAGTTTGATGCCGGTTGGGATTCCGTCTCGATTGAGCCGCTGATTAAATGCTGCCACCAGTCGCTGGGCATAACTGGCGGCGATCCCGGCGGTGTTTGAATTGACGCCGTCAAGGACCAGTTGCACTTTGGCTGGTGTTCGCCGTTGTTGCTCTTCGGCAAAATCAGATGGAACAATCAGACCCGCGTCCAGTTTGCCTTCACTCAACGCCTGGCTCAATTCAGCGGCTGAAGTGAACGAACCAGTTACATGAAATGACTGGCTTTCGACAAAGGCGGAAACCAGTTCGCGACTGATCATCGTCCGGCTTTCGTCCACCACGCCCAGACGCAGGTTTGACACTTCGGGATTAAGTGCAAACCCCAACAGGAGGAGCTGAACCGTCGGCGGCAAGATCATCGCCGCGATCAATTGTTTATCTCGCTGAATATGCCGAAATTCCTTCATAAACAGCGCCCAGATGCGCAGACCAGAAATAAAATTGATCAGGTTTTTCATATAAGGCCAATCCGTAGTTAGTAGTCAGTAGTCAGTAGTCAGTAGTCAGTAGTTAGTTGTTCCTTAATACCATTTAGCAATGATCCTATCGTATTAGCAAAAGGCTAAATTGTTGATAAAACTGTATTTCCCTTAGCCCTTAGCCCGATACCCTCAGCCCAAAATGGTATAAGCTGTTGTGTTTGAACTGCTTCGTATTCTCCAGCCTCGAAAACCCGGAACCCGGAACCCTGACAAGGTGATTTCTTTCATCCCTCATCCCTCATCCCTCATCCCTTCAGAAACCCGGAACCCGGAACCCTGACAAGGTGATTTCTTTCATCCCTCATCCCTCATCCCTTCAGAAACCCGGAACCCGGAACCCTAATCCTCCAACTGCATTGCTTTCATTTTTCGCCAGGCGATGACCAGATACACCACGCCAAGCAAGGTGAGTGCAACATGCGCCGTCCAGACGGCGGACCAGCCGCCTCCGCGAACAAACGCATCGCGGGCAATCTCGATGAAATATCGTGCCGGTACAAAGTAGGCGACCCAGCGAATCGCATCCGGAATATTGGAAACCGGAAAAATAAAGCCCGACAGCAAAAATGAGAGCAGAAAACACACCGTGGCAATTGTCTGGATCGTGGCGGCCTGATCTTTGATTCGGGCGCCGGTCATTACGCCAAACGATACATTACAAAAGAGATAAACGACCGTTCCAACCAGAAACGGCGTTGGGTCTCCGGCAAATCGCAGCCCGAACAACAGCATTCCAAACAGCACCACCAGCACCCACTCGGCCATTCCAACCAGGAAAAAGGCGATAGTTTTTCCAATCAGATATTCGTGGGCCGAGATGCTGGAAACATAGACCTGAAGGATCGTCTTCTGCTCGTTTTCGCGTGACATGGCCAGGGCCGCGAGGAGTGGTGGAAAAAGTGCCAGCACCACCGCCATGGCTCCGGGGCCGATGTATTTATCCGTTTCACGACCCGGATTGAACCAGATGCGGGTTTCAACCTGAACTGAAGGCGACATCGTCGTGGTTCGGATTCCATTTTGACTGAGAAATGCCTGGGTGATTGCCGCTGCATCACCTCGCAAAATGGTGGCCGTGTTGGCGTCAGTGCCATCAATCAGCCATTGCACTTCGGTGTTGAGTCCACGCGCCAGATTGCGTTCAAAATTGGTTGGGATGGTGACAATCGCCCGAGCGGCTTCGCTGGCAAGTGCTGTTTCCGGTTTGGTATAGAGCCCGGTATTTGCCAGCCGGAAGGTCTGAGATTCCATCAGAATTTCAACATACTGACGTGACCGCGCGGTTTGATCGAAATCCTGGATCATCACCGGAACCCCAGTCACCGAGAATGAAATTGACTTGCCATACAGCGCCACCAGAATCAGCGGCAGCACCAGCGCGAGTGCCAGGGTTAATTTATCGCGAAATGTTTGGATGAGTTCTTTGCGGGCCTGAGCCATGATTCGAAGCATATTTTTCCTTTCCTGCGTGTGGTGAGTATCGGGTTCCGGGTATGAAAAACAGGGTTCAGGGTTCAGGGTTCGGGGTTCGGGGTTCGGGGTTCGGGGTTCGGGGTTCAGGGTTCAGGGTTCGGGGTTCGGGGTTCGGGGTTTTCGAAATATTGATGGTACCTGGGTTTCGCCGCAGAAGCGGTGGTTGAATTGAGGCAGGTCGTTTACGGCCTGTAGCTCAGGGTTTGGGTTCCGAGGTAGGAAAAGAACAAAAAGGACAAAAGTGAGATGTTCGAAAACCCTGAACCCTGAACCCTGAACCCTGAACCCTGAACCCTGAACCCTGAACCCTGAACCCTAAACCCGGAACCCGGAACCCGGAACCCGGAATCCTAGCCAGCTTTCTTTTGTCGGCGGACCTGTTCGACGATAGCGATAAACACATCTTCCAGTGAAAAGCGCTCTTCATAGGCTTTGATGACCTGAATGTCATCGCGGCTTAACCGTCGGGTCAGGGTACTGATTCCTGTCTCGGTAGCCTCATCAACGATCACGTGGAGTCGGTCGCCGAATAATGAAACCCGCCACGAATCCATTTCACCTTTGAGCAAATTGGCGGCCTGTTGTGGGTGATCGGTAATCAATTCAATGAGATGGCCTGATTGATCGGCTTTGATTTCGGTTGGCGTGCCCTGGGCCACGAGTTCACCCGCGACCATCAACCCGAGCCGGTTGCATTGCTCGGCTTCTTCGAGGTAGTGCGTCGTCACCAGAACTGCCACGCCCTGGTCAGCCAGATAATTGATCATTTTCCAAAAGGCACGGCGGGCAAGCGGGTCAACTCCAGAAGTTGGTTCATCGAGAAAGAGCACATCCGGTTCGTGCATAATTGCCGCGCCAAACGCGACGCGCTGTTTCCATCCACCCGGCAAGGAACCCGTCAACGTGTCTCCGAGGCCGGCCAGACCCGAGAATTCAAGCACCCAGCGCTTCTTTTCCTCACGTTGTTCAATCGGTACTTGATACACACCGGCGAAGAAATCGAGATTGGCGTTGATGGTTAAATCGTCATAGAGCGAAAACTTTTGCGACATATAGCCGATGCGCTGACGAGTTCGGCTTGACCGCAGGCTGCCGCGATCTCCGGCCAGTTCAATCGAACCGCTCGATGGCGACAAGAGGCCGCACAAAATCTTGATGGTGGTGGTTTTCCCGGCCCCGTTGGCGCCCAGCAGGCCATAAATCTCGCCGTATTTGACCGCAATGTTGACATCAGCCACAGCGCGAAAGGCGCCAAACCGCTTGTTGAGCATCTGGGCGTGGATGGCAAATTCATCAGCCCGGTGTTGACGCTCTGGCCGGCTCCGCGGAAAGGGAGGGAAAACCTGTTCGCCGTTGAGTTCCCGCAGGATTGAAACAAATGCATTTTCCAGCGTCGGTGAACCAACGGTAATTTCTTTGGCTTCCAATCCTGCCGAAGCCAGCACCGACCGGGCCTGACGTTCGCCAAAAACCGGGTCCGCCACCATCAGGTCCAGCCGGTCTCCGAAACGCTGAACGTCGGTGATGCCTTCGACCCGGTTCAAGAGATCCTCAGCCGTCCCAAGCTCCGAGGTGCGAAGTTCCAACCGCTGGAGTCCCAACCGGTTGCGAATCTCTGCCGGGGTACCGATTTGACGAATGAGGCCATCATGCATCAGTGCGACGCGAGTGCAACGTTCGGCCTCGTCCAGATAAGGTGTTGCCACGACAATCGTCATGCCTTCGGCTGAAAGCCCGGTAAGTGTGTCCCAAAATTCACGCCGTGAAACCGGGTCAACACCTGTGGTTGGTTCATCAAGCAACAGCACTTTCGGCTCGGCAATCAGGGCACAGGCCAGCGCCAGTTTTTGTTTCATCCCGCCGCTTAATTTCCCAGCCAGCCGGTCAGTAAAACGATCCATATCAAAGAGTTTGAGATAGCGCTGCCCCCGCTCGTGAATTTGACGGGGTGACAATTTTCGCAATTTCCCAACATAGAGCAGGTTTTCAGCCACGCTCATATCTTGATAAAGGCTAAAACTTTGGGTCAGGTAGCCAATCGAGGACCGGGCTTCGCGGGCTGGAAGGTTCATGACAATCGCTTCGCCTTGGGTGGCCGACATCACGCCGCCTAAAATCTGGAAAACCGAAGTTTTCCCAGAACCGTCAGGGCCAATGAGGCCAAAGAGTTCGCCCCGGTGAATATCCAGGTTGACTCCGCGCACAGCCTGAAGCTGGCCATACTTCTTTTGTAAATTACACAATTGAATGACAATCTCTGATTGTTCGACAGGTGTTTGAATGTCCATCACGTCGGTTTCTGGGGCAATTTCGAGCATGGTGTTCATAAGGATTCAGGATTTCGGGGTTCAGGGTTTTCGAAAAATCCACCCGCTCGGGTGATTCTGACTACTCGCTACTTCGCTATTTCGCTATTTCGCTACTTCGCCTCCGTCAGCACTTCACCATCAGCCGGCATTCCCGGTTTGGCAAAGCCTTGTGGATTCTGGATTTGCAGCTTGATACCAACCACTTGTTTGACACGATCATCGCGAAAGTATGTGTTTTCAGGCGTGAACGAAGCTTCGGGGTCAATGCGTGACACAACCGCTTCGAGTGGCTGATTGGGTGCCGAGTCAAGGTAGACACGTGCCAACTGACCGTTGCGGACTTTTCCAATCTCGCCTTCCGGAATAAACCCGCGCAGGTACACCAGATTGAGGTTGACGAGTGAAATCACCGGGGTTCCTGCCGTGACAACTTCGCCGGGTTCAGCCAGACGGGTGGCCACCGTGCCATCAAACGGCGCCAGGATTTGCAGGTCCTGGCGGTCTGCCTGGACTTCTTCGAGTTGGGCGCGCATCTGGCTGGCTTCAGCTTCAGCCGATTTGATTTTGGCCTGAGCCTGGGCAATCTGCTGGTCAATGCCCGAAACTTGAGCGGCGCGGATTCTTGGATTTTCCAGGTTGGCTTTGGCAGCTTGTAAGGCACCACGAGCGGCTTCGACCTGTTTGGCGGCGGCATCAACGACCGCTTTTTTGGTGAGTGTGGCGGTGGTGGCCTGCTTACCTTCGCGTTCTGGCACATCGCCCGTTTCGACCAGTGCGGTCAATTTGCCTTCGTCATAGAGCGCCTGCTGGTAACTGGCCTGGGCTTCGGCCAGATTGGCTTCGGCGGCGGCCAGGAGCGACTGAGCCTGGCTGATGCGACCTTCCGCATCAACTGCAGCCTGGCTGACGCCAAGTCGGCTTTGTTCGCGTTCGGCCTGTAACACGGCCACCTGTTGCTGGGCTTCAAGGAGTTTTGCATCAGCCTGTGCCACCATTGATTGGGCCTGGAGTTCACGGGCTTTCACCTGTTCGTCATCCAGAATGGCAATCACCTGGCCGGCTTTGACCTGATCGCCTTCACGAACCGAAATTTCGCGAATTCGACCAGAGGCTTTGGCGGCAATCGAAGCCGTGTCGCTTTCAATGCGACCACTGACCGGGATCACGCCAGGCTGGGTTTTTGATGTAGGCCGTAACCGCCAGCCACCCACGAGGATCACTCCCAATAACAAAACTAGAATTCCAATGTTTCGAGCAACTTTTTTTGAATCTTTTTTGAGTTCCGACATATTGAGTCTCCTTCCAGGCAAAGCTCCGCCTGTTGAATTGCAATAGTTTGTAATACCATTTTAGGGTTCAGGGTTCGGGGTTCAGGGTTCAGGGGAAATTCAATTTTTCCCATCACCGTGGGCTTCGCACCACGGCTATGGCACAACGACCCTTCGGGCCTGATAGCATTACAAACATGGCTTGAACTAATTTGAAATGCGAGTACTAACGAGAACTGACCATGATGTTCCCGCTTGAAAGTGTGGTTGACATTGCCCGACGCAGGTCCGCCGTCGCTTTGTTATAATCAGTCAAGGCTTTTAACTTTCGCCCGTGGGCGGCTGAGAGTGCGTTCTGCCGGTCCAGAACCAGATAGTTGGTTGAAAGGCCAGCCAGGAATTTGCGTCGTTCGGCTTCGTACTGCAACCCGGCGTTGGTGAAGGAACTATTGGCGGCTTCGACACGACGTTGGGCGGTGGTGACGGCCTGGAGCGCATTGCGGACTTCGATTTCGATCATTTGTTGGGTGCGCTGTTGCTCCACCGAAAGTTGACGTCCTTCGGCCAGTGCCTGACCAAGTTGTGCTTTGGCAGTGTGATTACCAAGTGAAAAACTGACGTTGACGCCGACCTGCCAGCTTTTAAAGTCATTGCGGAAAAGGGTTTGCAAGCTGTCACCGTATCCGCCGATAAAGCGTGTCGGCGCGGCGTTATTTATCGTTGGCGTGATGACTGGCAGTCCGGCCAATTGAGAAAGCTGGTTAATTCGGGTAAAAAGGGGCTGGTTGGCGAGCGTGATCGGATCCGTTCCGGTTCGCTGTTCACCGGCCAGACCGTTGGTGCCGTAACTGGCAATCAAATTGACCTCGGGTCGGGTCTGGTTGCGAAAATAATCAACATCAACTTTGTTCAAATCAGCTTTGATTCGATATTGTTCTAACTCAGGCCGATTCTGGAAGGCGGTTTTCAAAGCTTCGTCAAGCTGTAAGGTCAGGGTCTGGTCAATTTGCGGTTGATCAACCGGAAGCAACATTGTATTCCACAGGTCAGAACGATCTGGCTGTAAGATCAATGATTTAAGGCTATTTTCTGCTCGCTGAACGGCTTCAAGCGCGGCTTCGGCTTCGTCGGTTCGGCGCTCGATTTCAACATTGGCCGAAATCATTTCGCTGGGTGCCATCTGGCCTTTCTCCACCAGCCGCTGGATTTGTTCAAGCTGGGTTTTGGCCAGTTCAACTGATTCGCGTTTGATTTCTTCATTGCGATAGCTAAACACCAGATCCCAATAGGCGCTGTTGACCTGTGAAATAATTTCGATAACCCGTTGCCGAAATTGAATATCCGAGAGGGCGAGCTGTTTTGAACTGATTTTGATCTGACGTCGGGCTGCATCAGTGCTGCGATTGCGCAACACCGGCTGGGTAAATTCAAATCGTAAGCCGGTTTGAAATTCAGTACCAAGGGCATAAAACTGGTTGTCGGTCGTGGCCCGATTATTTTCGAATGTGGCTTTGAATGTTCCACCCTGCCAGGGAAGGCGTTTGGTGAAAGTTGTTGTATTACTGAGATCCGAACTTTCCACTTTTCCATTCTCACCCCCGGCCAAAAACGAAGCCACCGGGGTATCACGGCGATTGTATGAAAATTGCAGGTCCATCGTTGGATCATACACACCTTTGGCGGCAGCCAGATCAAACTCTTTGCGTTGTACCCCGATGCGTTCGACTTCGATATCACGATTGTTTTCCAGAGCCAGCGTGATGGCTTCCTGCATGGTGAGTGCATAGGGCTTGGTGCTGCTGACACCAATGCGCTCGCGAACAACTGGCTGTGGAGTATCTGATTGTGCAACTGTCTGCGCGTGAACTACTTGAGCGGTTAAAAGAAAAATAAGTGCGACATTGCGTAACATGATTTCACCCTTTCTAAAGTCTGGTAATTTCGTCAACAATGCTTCTGATCAGCAGATCATCGGCGATCAATTCCGCTCCATCCCGGTGAAGCAACGCCAGGAGCGCTTTGCCTGCCTCGTCAATAAAAGTAATGCCTCTGAGATCAATGAGCCGGGAGCGGTTCTTTTCGTAAACAAAGGTTTCGTGCCAGTAAAGCAGGAGTTCTTTCACCCAATCGGTGGTGAGTGTGCCTTCCAGTTTTACTATGATTGATCTGTCTGTGCTGTCAGCCGTTATTTTCATCATTGTCGTGTCTCCATTCGATGCCCATACAATGGCAATTCAATTGCCAAACCCGCGCCGACAATGAAAATATTTTTTAAACTGTTTAATTAGAATGACTTAAAAAAATTAGAGTGCCGATTGTTATACCCGTTGTCGAAGGCGTGCCGACGCCAGTGCCGACGATATTTCGGCGCGTGCCGATATTTCGGCACGAGTTTAGGGTTTAAAAGGCAAAAGGACTTAAAGGACAAAAAGGACAAAAAGGACTTAAATTCGAAACCCCTGATCCCTGACCCCTGACCCCCATAAGCGCCAGGATAAGGATTTCAGGCCCGCAGGGTCGTCGTGTAATAGCCGTGGTGCGAAGCCCACGGTCACGGCCAGGACGGGACCCAAACCCAACAAGAACATCGTTTAATGCCAACGGAAAGAACACAGGTTTTCTTATCCTGGCGCTTATGCCCCTGACCCCTGACCCCTGACCCCGGCTTTCAATGCCGGGTAATGCCCAGTTTTTCCATTCGCGACTGAAGAGTGGTTCGTTTCAGGCCAAGTTTCACGGCAGCTCCCGAAGGACCGCCGACCACCCAGTTGGTTTCACGCAAGACACGCAAAATATGCTCGCGTTCATTTTCTTCAAGCGTGGTGCTGGTGTTGTTGGCGGAAGGCAGTTCAGCCGTGGTTTTTGGCTTGAGTTCTGCCAGCGGGATTTCCAGTTGTGGCGTGGAGGTGAGGATGGTGGCACGCTCAATGAAATTCTCCAGTTCGCGGATATTTCCTGGCCAGTGATATTTGGTGAGCGCGGTCATAGATTCAGCCGGAATGGTTTCAATCCGTTTTCCCATGCGCTTGGCAAACTTGCTGGCAAAATATCGCACCAGGAGCGGGATGTCTTCCTGCCGTTCACGGAGCGGGGGCAATGTGATGGGAAACACATTGAGGCGGTAATACAAATCCCGGCGAAATTGATTGGTTTCGACCATGTGTGCCAGGTCGCGATTGGTGGCGGCAACCAGTCTGAAATCAACCCGTTGCGTGCGCGTACTTCCTAAACGTTCAAATTCCTGTTCCTGCAGCACCCGGAGCAATTTGGGTTGGAGTTCAAGCGAGATTTCGCCAATTTCATCAAGCAACAGCGTCCCCCGATGCGCCAGTTCAAACCGTCCGGCCCGCTGGGCAATGGCACCGGTAAACGCCCCTTTTTCATGGCCAAAGAGTTCGCTTTCAAGCAATCCGGTTGGAATCGCGGCACAATTGAGTTTGACCAGCGTTCGGTCACGGCGCTCGCTAAGATTATGGATGGCCCGGGCAATAATTTCTTTTCCGGTACCGGTTTCGCCATAAATCAGCACGGTTGAATTGGTCGGAGCAACGGTTTCCACCTGTTTGAGAATGCGTCGAAACGCCGGACTGGTGCCGATAATCTGCTCGAAATTCCAGACCGTGTGGAGTTCTTCTTCAAGGTAGAGTTTTTCCTGGGTGAGTTTGTTTTTCAGAATTTCGATTTCCTGATAGGCCAGCGCGTTTTCAACCGCAATCGCCACCTGACCAGAAATATGTTTGAGCAACTCTAAATCTGACTCGGTGAAAGTATTGGTTTTACTACTGCTAATCCCAATCACCCCCAGTTTTCGACCATGTGAAATCAGCGGAACAATACAACCTGATAACCGACCACGGGTCGCCACATAGTCTCGATCTGCTGGAAATCGTTCAAAATCAGGCTGTTTGAGGAGCAACCCGTTGCCGGTTTTGAAAACCCATCCGGCTGGCGTACCTTCCAGATGAAAGACATCTCCGGCGCGGAGCAATCCTTCATCTGCCGAGAGATTATTGGCGAAAATCCGAAGGAACTTATGCTCAGTGTCATAGAGTGCCAGGCCAATGGTTTCAAACGGCATAAGGCTGGTCAGGCTGGTCGAAATCGTTTTGACCAGTTCTTGTAAATCAAGGTGTGAGACAACCGCATTGTTGACATCCAGCAGAAACCGCAGAAGGTCGCGTTCGCGCGATGCCTGCTGTTCAGCCTGCCGCGCCCGTTCAAAATTGAGCACATTTTCGACCGCAATCGCCACTTGACTGGAAATGTTGGTCAGCAGATTGAGATGATCTTCTGTGAACCCACTCATGTGGGTGCTGCCGACCCCCAGAACTCCCAGTTTATGTCCATGTGAAGTCAGTGGAACCAAACAACACGAGTTGGCTCCAGTCAGGTCCCGATAAGGCAAGCTGGCGGAAAATCGTTCCAGATCAATATGGTCAAGCCGGAGTGGCTGGCCCGACATAAAAACCAATCCAACCGGTGTGGCTTCCAGGGGAAAGACATCTTCTTCATCAGTCGTTCGCGGGTTATCAATCAGGAAATAAGTAAACCCCCGCATGTGATGGGAGTCAGCGTCATAGAGCGAGATCCCGGAAAATTCCACCGGCATGAGATTTTTTAATTTGGAGGCAATGGCTTTGACCAGATCTTTCAGGTCCAGGTGCGACACCACCGCGTTGTTGACATCAAGCAGAAACCGCCAGAGGTCGCGTTCCCGTGTTACCTGGTGCTCAGCCTGGCGCGCACGTTCGAAATTGAGAGCGTTATCAACCGCAATCGCAATCTGGTTTGCAATTTGAGTGAGCAACGCGGCTTCATCGCTGGTAAAGGACCTTTCACTTAACCGAACCACGCTTACCGTCCCAATCGCTTTGCCCTGAGAGATGAGCGGCGCCGCACAACCTGATTTAATTCCAATGGCAAGTGCTTTTTGGACAATGGGTGACTTTGACTGTTGCAGAAAATCAAGCGAAACGAGTTTGGTTTGCCGGGTTCGAAATGCCTCGGTAATCGGAAAATCATCCATCGGCAACAGGTCACCTTCCTGGATAAACAACGGCGCTTCGGGCTCAAAGTCCGGGCGCGGCTCCAGTGCAAAGGCCCGTAAGCCTCCGCTTTGGGGATCGTAAATTGTCAGGGCTGCCCCCTCACATCGAATCATCCGGTGAATGGATTCGGCAATGGCTTTAAAGAGTGCGCGTAGTTCAAGGTGGGCGGATGTGGTATTGGTAACTTCAAGCAGCGATTGCATTTGATCAAGTCGTTGTTTGAGATCGGCTTCGGTTTTTTGCGCCGTTTCAGCCCGGTGTACCTGAGCAATGGCACCTGAAATTTGCCGATGGAGAGCCTGCAGAAATGTTGAATCAAACTGACTCATCGCCGATGGTTGAACTCCAAGCAGCATCAGGAACCCAGTGGGTTGGGAGTCAACCGTGACCGGGAACAGCCGGTACTGGTTGATTCCATTGTGGATCAGACATCGTTCCACCTCTGACAATTGGTCAGAGTGGAATTCAGGCAGCGCCGGGCTCGCCGTTCCACGCTGGTATCGAACTCTCAATCTCCCAGTTTCATCATCGGGGAGGAGCATGGCGAGACTTTCAAAGGAAAAGAGTTCACTCAGCACTGGAGCGAGTGCCTCCACGAGTGACCCAAGATTTTTGGCACGGACACTTTCTTCCTGAATCTTCAAAAATACCTGAACATTCGTCGGATCTATTCCATCGTGAAGGGGCGGCGTCAGGTTCATGATGTGCTCCGAAAGGGAATTTGGAATGCAGCATCATGAACCGGTTTTTTGGGCTCGGGTAGTATTTTTTTGTGGATATCAGAACTGACTTCAAGGCAAATGGTGGTTAGATAGTCCCTGATTTTTCAGCCGGAAATGTACCGCCATCAGCCGTGGCAGATCAGTTGGGAGCGCCTCGCTCTCTCGCCATTCATCCAGATCAAGCAGCTCAAACCCGGCGCGAAATCCGCTTTTGACATAGTCTGAAAGGTTGTGGAGAAACGCCGTTACTCGCACCAGTTCACCGGTTTCCTGATGGGTAAACTGGGCCTGCCGTCCGGCAAGTTGCCGGGTGGGATGGAGTTCGCTGAGATAGAGGTCTCCGCCAGGGCGCAACACACGGGCTGATTCAGAAAAGAAATAAGCCAGATTTTCGATGTGTTCCAGGACCAGCAGCACCACAATCAGGTCTGCCGAAGCATCGGCAATCGGCCAGGGTTGGGTCAAATCGTGCTCAATAAACTGGACGGTCTCAGTTGTTACGCGTGCTCGGGCCTTGCTGAGCATCCCCGGAGAAAAATCCAGTGCTCGAACGCTGGCGGCGTGCCGGGCAAGCCACTGCGTGTTGTATCCGGTACCACAGCCAACCTCGACGACGTGACGTCCGGTCAATTTGAGTTGACTGTCCCGGAGCTTTGCAGCGGCCAGTTCACGGGTGCGGTTGGCGTCATGATCATAGGTTTCGGACCAGTGATCATACGCGGTAGAAATATCAGATTTTGGCTGGTATTCAGTCATAAGTTCACCGAAGGTCGAGTGTCATCAAAAAGCGGTCGTGGTCTGTAAATCCAGTCCGGGCATAAAATTGACGAGCCATCTCTTTTTCCCGCTCAACTTCTAAATGGAGCACCTTAACGCTATTTTCACGGCAAAAAACAATGGCCGCGTCGAGCAATTCCCGGCCAAGGTTGTGCCCCCGGAAATCCTGGGCAACAAAGAGTTCGTCAATGAACGCATCCCGTCCGCCGTATTCAAAACTAAACCCAAATGTAACAATGATATAGCCGGTGATCTGACCTGGTGTTTCACCCACCAGGATCCCACCAAGCTGGTCGTTTGAGACAAACAAGTTCAAATTTTCGCGAGCGAGGTCTGGCTGAAACCAGTAGCCGTCTTCACGATAATAGTCAGCCATCAGATGGGCAATTGATTCGATATCTGATGGGTTCGCCGGATGAATATGTCTTTGAGGAATTGAAGAACTCATATCAATCTCATCATTCATAAATAACTAGCCAAGCGATATTGCTGACCGAATTGGCACGTAACTGGCGCAAATCAATTGGAAATCAGCATCGGCCTCAACAAGCTGGAAGAAGTCATCATTCGATAAATTCTCTCTGGATAAGCAGCGGTTGCCTAATTCGTCTGGATCCTGGGTGGTGGAATATACAAAAACACATTCAATATCTTCCACTCCAGCATAGCCACCATATACAATCTTGTCTTCATCTTCTTCGATGAGTGGCAATTCATATTTGACAAAGGAGCGCCGGAAAAACACACATAGGCGACTTCGGGTTATTCGCTCGATGGTCGGTATTTTCCCCCGTTCCTCAGGTAAATAATAACTGGAAAAGCTAAACTCGAATTGCGCATTTTCCTCATATCGAATCTGTGAAGAACCTGATCTGGCTGGTGATGGATCTGGCTGGCCAGTGATTGGAACATCACAAAATCGTTTGAAAACAGGCCAAACCTGCCCTGGTGTCGCTCGATGAATGTCAATTCCAGCCTCATTCAACATCTGCTGGAAAAGATCAAACAGGTTTTTGACATTGTTCATTTTCATTTCCTGACTCTGAGCATGGGTTACCTGAAGGGAACGCGATCATTCGACTTTTCAAATAAACCTTCTGTCCCTTGTCCAATTGGATGTGTAAGCTGATGATTTTTCGAGGGTTCTTCAAAATATTCTATCTCTGAGATACGAACATAAGCGAAATGTCCATCTGGATATTCAATTTGAAGAAGTTGCCGGAATTCATAAGGGGTTTCTGTGTAGGTCGAGCAATATCCTTTCAACCTCACATTTCGAATCACCGTGCCGGACTTGAGATAAACCGACACAGGCTGATTTTTCAGGGAATTGATATGGATCTCCTTATTGATTTCAAGGCGATCCCCATTGAAGTGCCGATCAACCGGTTTCCACAGGGTGAAGAAAATCCGAAGGGCGAAAATCGCACCTAGAATAATCAAAACAGGAATGAGGATAGGGTAATAGTCGGCCATGAGCCCTCCTGATTTATACCTTGGGGGATGCGAAACCTGGGTATTGATTGGGGAATCCCAGAAAGCGTTCCCAAAAAATCAGTCAGCGTGCCAGTCAGAAATAAGTGAATTTATACCATTTTGGAATGAAGTGATCGTATTAGAGAACAGTCAAGTAATTCAATCATTTGAAGTTAGTGAGCTACTGACTACGATCTACTGACTACAAACTGGTATTATTTTTGATTGCTACGCCTGGAACAAAATTCCGGATACCTGTCTTCAAAACCAAATCGCCTGACCTGAATCCGGGTCCGCTGGATGAGTTCAGGGTGGGGCAGTTTGTGCGTAACGGTCCAGACAAGCTCGTCCAAATTGATAATTGCATCGTGTTGACCAAATTCATCTGGTTCGAAGGCTTCCAGTTCATCGAGAAAATGTGAGACGTGCCGGATGGCTTCCGGTTCGTTTCCGGCCCCAGCAAAGCAAGCCGCGAGTTGTTCACGACATTTGACGGCTCTCCACTCAGGCCACTCACGGGACAGCCGCTCCTGGTCAATTTTTTGGTACGCAGTGATGGCCTGTTCCCAGGATTGGGAATCGCCCAGCAGTGCCAGATCATGAAAACAATGTGCCAGATAGAGCTGGGCGATAACGTTCTCTGGATCCCAGGAAACTGCGGATTGAAACCACCTTATTGCCTGTGAAAGAAAGTTCGGCTGGTCATCTTCAAGTAACGGGTGATTACAGAAAACCTGTCCCAGGGTATAGGCAATAAAACTGTTGTGCGGCGCCAACTCAAGTGCCTTCAGGAGCACTTGTTCGGCTTCGATAGCAATTGCCACACGTTTGGCGGATGTCGGACAGATCCAGCCTTCAAGCCACGTGCAGGCTGAAATTCCCCAGGAATGAAATACCCGTGGATTTTGGGGGTTGATCTGGGCAGCGGTTTGATAAATGAGGTGCAGGCTATCCCACCCTTTTTCAAGTGTTTCGAATTCAAGTGCCACCGCCAGCCGTCGCAGCCTTTCTTCGGCTGGAAGATCAATCATTTTTGTCTCATCCAGGAACGCCTCAAGTGCTGAGCTGGTGACATACACCACGCTTTCATCCGTAAAAGACCGAACTGCTTTTTGGAAAAGATCAGCCTGGAGTTGGGGGATGTCATTCATACATAACTCAGCACAAAGTGGTCGTGTGTTGCCAGCAGATCAAATCCAGCGTCGAACCCGTGCGCAATACTGGGTGTAAGACTCACCAAACGCATCAGTCAAATAGGCTTCTTCCCGACGGATAACCAGCACCGTCAAAGCAAACAAAATAAATGGGATAAAGACCAAAATCCAGCCAATATTGCTCAACAAGCTCACCCCGATGGTCAGGGCTGTCATCGCCACATACATTGGATTTCGACTGAAGCGGAAAGGTCCCTGGGCAACAATCTGATTGGCTGGTTGATTTGGGTAAATTCCGGTTCGAATCTTCCAAAAAGTCAGTAACGCCCAGGCCAGAATGCCCACTCCAGCAACCACAATGGCCCAGCCAGTCAGGACCCGAACCGGTGCTGGGAGGATGGCGCTGAATGGGGCTGGTTGAAGGTGATGGAGCCCCCATCCGCCGAGCATTCCCGCAACAAAGAGCAAGGGAGGCGGAAAGTGGACTCCGGGGTTTTTCAATGGTTGGTTTGACATGACGGACTTGGAACCGATTTCAACAAGTAATTTGCAAAAACCACCGAATTTGCTCGATAATTTTCCTGGTTTCAGGACCATCGTGAAGCAAATCAATGGTATGCGGGGCTTCTGGGTGATTGATCAAGGAACCTGGAAGGTTGAACCTTAAAGCGTCAACCAGAAACCGGTCAAGCGTGTCGTTCAGGTGCGGACACTGGCCCTGACCGGCTTTTGCGAAGAACATCGGCTTCTCTTGCGGCGTGATACCAGGTTGGGCTGAGGGTATCGGGCTAAGGGCTGGGGGAAATACAATATTTTCAATATTTTAGCCTTCCCATAACGCGAAGGCTTCATTCCAAAATGGGGTGAGGTGATTCACCTGGTTATAGATTTCGAACCGTTTCCAATTCATTGTGCTCGTGAGGGAAAAGATATGGTGCTGGCTTCATTTACCATTCTCAAGGAATCTCCGCCAACGAGATGCGAGGTGTGCCATCAGGCAGATTGTTTTGATCCAGTTCAGTTGATTTGCATCCGTTGCGACCACCCAATCTTACAACCATCATTACCTCAAAATCAGACATGGGTGAATCTGTTCAAATTTAAATGGGTTCAGTTGGTTTTATCAAATGTCTGGTTTGCGGTCTACTTCTGGACAACCTGGGAACGGTATCAAAAGGAAGCCTCCGGGTGGTATTTGGCCGAACTCGTCACCGCCTGTAGCCTCATCATTTCGATAACTGTTGGAGCGCTTTTCAGCCACACCAAACAATACACCGAATCAACCCTCAGACTATTATTGAATATTTGGCTTACCGTTGCTGCAGTTGGGCTTATTGTATTTCAGTTTCATCGAATGAAAGTCTCCCTCAGTGACCCTGGCGGCTCCCTGGCCTGGGGGAGTTACTGGATACTGTCAATTACTGCCATCATTGGTACGATTTGGACCTGGGTAAGCTGGCTTCGGTGCCGCGTGGAGAAGAAAAATTCCCTCACGGCTGGTGAGCAATGATGTGGAGAAAATTATGCGTACATCACTGATTCTATTGTGGTTGGTTATTCTCTTTGGGTTGAATCCCGGCCTGGTTCATTCACAAAAAACGAAAGCACTGGTTAAAGCCGATGATATTTTGATCATTGAAGCGGTAATCAATGACTTTGCGGGCCCTCAAGGAATCAGGCTTGATCCACAGGTTGTCTCGGTTTTGCTGTATCAACAAACTCGGGTTGGTTCAGGCTATGTGAGTCGTGCCCAGTTACAGTGTGATTTACAGATAGGCTGCCAGATTCCAGATGAGATTGTCGAAAGTTTGCAAGATCGAAATCAAAAATCAATCCAACTCACAGACTTCAGATTCAGTAACCCTTCACTAAAAGTCGTTCAAAGAGCGACGACGAAACCAGATTTTCCGAGGCACGATTGGGATTTTATGCAATTGAAAAAGATGTATCCACACGCGGAGGTTTTGATAGAGACCTACCTGCCAGGATATTCAAAAGATAGGACTCAAGCGGCAATTCGATTTATGTTTGAACCAACGCCACACGGTGCATCAGCAACGTTCCTGCTCTCTAACAAGCACGGGAAGTGGGAAATCCAGTGGCGAAGCATTGCCTATTACACCTGATTCACAAAACAGGAACAAACCCAGGAACCAACATGAAATGAGGAGGACCAGAAATGCCATCAATTCCAACTCAATTGACCGAAAATCTGACTGTTTCAGACCAGCAGGCCGTTGATCGCTGGTGGTCACATCTGGACGCACAAACACAAACGCAAATCAAAATGCTCTGGGACGCACGGCAGGATTTTTGTGCTTATGCCGTTGAGCCAGATGAAACCGGAGATTCCCGCTGGCACCGAACCCCAGTCATCATCAGCGGAAAATTCTATGAAGAAGATCCCCCAACCCCGGAAGAACAATGGAGCGCGGATTACTATGAATTTCTGGTCAATCACCCGGAGATTCAGGAGATCATGTTGATGACACCTCGAATTTTCCACATCTGCACTACCCATGAAAACGCACGTGACGTGCTCAAAGCTGGAAAGATTCCGGCGGATTTTATCTGTCCGTTTTCATCAAACACCTGCCCAATGTTGGCTATCCTGGCGCTAAGTCCCGGCCAATCATTGTATTTAAGCGGAAAACAGAAGATGGGGTGAAGAATGAAGAAACCATTTAGTGGTTAGTGATTAGTGGTTAGTGGTTAGAAATCAATACTTTCGAAGAAGAACCAAGAATTTTTTTCAGCCCCGAACTCTTCAGCCCAAACGAGTTGACCCGGTGTAGTTTCTCAAACAGGATTGAGTTCTCAACGCTTTCAACTCTGGAGAACCCAACGATGTCACGTCCTTTTCGCTACTTTCTGCGCGTCCGATTTCATGAATGCGATGCGCAGAAAGTTGTTTTTAATGCGATTTATGGCACTTATGTGGATATTGCAGTGCTCGAATTCCTGCGGGCAATCGGGCTTGGCGAAGCGGTAACCGGCCAGTTTGACTACCAGCTTGTCAAACAAACGGTTGAATGGAAGGCCCCTGCGCGGTTTGATCAGGTGCTTGAAATCTCAGTGTGGGCCAAACACCTTGGAAATACGTCGTTTACGCTGGCCACCGAGTTCCGCTTGGCTGGACAAAGCCAAATCAATGCCAGGGTTGAAACTGTGTATGTCCTGGTGGACGCGCAAACGCTTTCCAAAACGCCGTTACCCTCTGACTTTCGTCACACGCTTGAAACCGGAGGCTGGGGACTTTGGGTTGACCATGCCTCCTGTACTGTTCACCGCGAAGAGCACCCAGACGAACAAACCACTCAAAATTACAAAAACGAGGCACTTCAATGAGTTATGCTCACCATCTGCTTGGACTTGGATCAGGCATTCAATATCCGATTGACCAGTTAATGAATCTTGATCCGGTGGATAGCCGCCCGGTCACCATGATACTTGATCTGGAACGTCTCAAAGCGGAGAAGCCTGATTTTGCCTGGTACCATCCCGAACGGCGTGATATGTGGCGGTTTGGCGCGTTGCTGGCGCTAGATTGCGCGGATCCCGCTGATCACCCCTTTATTGTTACCCTGGGCGAAGGCTGCACGCCGCCGCGTGAATACCCCACGCATCCAGTTGCGCAAAAATACGGGTTTACACTCCAGATGAAAGATGAAGGCAAAGCCGAGCCGGGTTTTGGTGCCAATCCGACCCAATCGTTCAAAGATCGAGGGATGGCCATGACGGCGTCAATGGCGCGGAAGTTTGGCTTGAAAAAGCTGGTCGTTCCTACGCAGGGAAATGCTGGCGATTCGATGATGGAGTATGCGCTCGCAGCCGGAATGGAAGTTGCTGTCATTATGCCGGATGATACGCCCATGCCGATTCAAGGGCGAGTTGCAGCCATGTCATTTCGCACACCGCAGGTCAAACTTGAACTGGTCAAAGGGACAATTCGCGAAGCCGGTGCCCTGATGCGGGAAAAATATCTGCCGGAAGGCTATTTCAACGTGGCAACCTTCCAGGAACCTGGCTGGCGCATTGAAGGTAAAAAAACGCTTGGTCTTGAACTGGCGGAACCACTGCCCGGCTCAACCCGCTGGCAGGTCCCGGATGTGATTGTCTATCCAACTGGCGGAGGGACCGGTGTGCTTGGGATGTGGAAAGCCTTTGATGAACTTCAGGCCCTGGGGGTGATTGGTTCCAAGCGTCCACGAATGGTTTGCGTCCAGTCCACGGTTACCGCTCCGATTGTCAATGCCTGGAAGGAAGAAAAAGGCGACACGGTTGTTACCGGTGGCGGGCAGACATTGTGTACGGGTCTCAATGTGCCAGCCGGAGTTGGGCATTTCAAAGTTCTTGAAATCATTCGAAACAGTGACGGATGTGCGATGGCGGTTGAAGAAGCCGAGACGGCACGGGCACTCCAGGAGGTCTGGCGGGATACCCGGTGGTGGATCTGCCCCGAAGCCGCCGCCTGTCTCGCGGCACTTGAGCCGCTGGTCGAGCAGAGAATGATTCGGAAAAATGACCAGGTGGTGGTGGTCAACACTGGTTCGTTGGAGAAGTATCTGCCTGAGTTGCGGTATCTGCTTTAGAACCAGAATGAAAGAAACCGTGCCTGTAATAAATTGAGAAGATTTGGAATTTGGGCATTCGTTTTTGACTCATCCACCCAGGAAAGATTATGGCAAACCGCGCCTATTTATTTTGTACTGATGTAATTGAGGAATCTATCTGGTGGAACCGAGACCGGAAATATTATGACTCCCGGTGGCAAATCCCACTGGCCTGGTTTTTCTTCTTTTCAGCGGGAGATCTTCATTGGTGGGAGCGTCAGGAGTCTGGTGATAGTTGGAAAGAAGTGAAACTCTGGACTGAGAAAGAAAACGCGCTCAAGCGGTTTTCGCAACGGAGGAAAGTACTTGAACCCATCATCAAAGATCGCCTGGATGTACAAATCCTGGATAGGTTTAAACGAGAGATCATCAGCTTGAAAGGGATATATTTGGTGCTTGATCCGGAGGAAATCATTGGTGGGATTTCTTATCCCGACCTGGAGCACTTTAACGCTATCAAATGCATTCTTGAAACCATTGACCATGGTGATGCCTCAACCGTCAAAAACCTTTCTGGGCTGGGAATCTATTTTCAATTCAGTGATGACCCTGGCCGATGGGAACTCAATGTGATTGGGTGTACATACTGAGAAGAAAAGAGGAAATAAGCCTTGTTGGAAATTTGTGGTTTGGAGCCTGGAGATAAAAAGCAGATGTAGGTGCCCTAACCGACAGTTGTTTTTATCCCCAATTCCAATTCGTTCATTCCATCAATTTTCTGCAACTAATATGTCTAATATTTTCCACTCTTTATTGTGCTTACAAAGTGTAATCCCTAGTGTGGCATCTCCTGAAGAATTATCCTCAAAATAGAGCCAAAGCCGAAGAGAACAGTAAACGGAGGACTTGAGCAATTTATTGATTTCCTCTGGGGAGCCTTCACCCTCAAGAAATGCGCGCAAGTGAAGCGGTGTTTCCAGTCCAGTCGAGATCACATAGTTGTCATCCAACGGTTCATTGAGAACAACCCCTTCTGAGCCAGCAATCTGGTCACCTTTTTTAAGCCCCATTCTTTGGACAAAGCGAGCAGCCAATCGGTCCTTAATATTGGTACCTTTTGCCAGGTTGGCCAGGGAAATGAGGAATTCAATGCTTTCATTCCGAAACTGATCTTGATCTTTCCGGTTTTCAGGCAAAATAATAGCTATAGCTTTTCAGGGAGTCGGAAGAAAATAATCTACCGATTTGAATCAAAACCAAGAAATTGGTGACGGGGATAGGCTATCATAGACCAAAAATGAGGAGAACAGGCCGATGGCCGAACCAATCACACCGGAAATCAAAGACTTGCTCAAAG
>JACQXX010000124.1 GCA_016208495.1 Acidobacteriota bacterium
CAGTACCACCTGCGTCAGCGGGTGGGTTGAGTACCAGGGAATCCACCCGCTGACGCAGGTGGTACTGACTTCACATTTGTTATGGTTCCAAGTCCGTCGAAGTATCACGAGTTTGGGCCTGACCCAGCAGGTCAAGCAGGTCGGGGGCTTGCTGCTGACGGTCAACTTCGTGCAGGACATTGAGCAGTTGTTGTCGCTGTTCGCGTTTGAGCGCACTCACGGCTTTGATGAGTTCCGCGTCGTTGCGCGCTTTCAACTGTGTGGCCAGTACTTCAAATTGAGAAGCGAGCTTGCCATCCTGACGGGATTCACTGACTTTGATGAGTTCTTCCATCAGAACTCGAATCGCTTTTTCGTCATATTGGGCAACAGTGGTTGGGGTTGGATTCTGCAGTGTGGTTTGAACCTCAACTGGTTTGCCTGGCAGGACACGGGTCTCAACCACTTGCGGTGCTGGTTGTAACCCAGCCGAAAAAGTAACGCCATCATGGCCAACGGTAACCCGAACGTTCAAACAAGCTAGCAGCACCAATCCACAGGCGCCGGCCAGCACCACTTTGCCCCACACTGGCGTCACCACAAAAAACTGTTTGACGGTTTGCCAAAAGGTAGGCCGAACATCAATTTCAATGCGCGGTACGGTTTCGACTTCCCAGGTTTGCATCACTCGCCGCACGCCGGTAAAGGCGTCCAGTTCCTCTCGACAGGAAGTGCAGTCTTTGACGTGTTGTTCAAATGCCCGACTTTCTGCGGGTGTCGCCTCGCCATAGAGATAGGTCACCAGGTCGTCTTTGCGGTTACAGATTGGGGGATTTGGTTTGCCGTTCATGATAGGACTCCGAACTCTTTCAGGGTGGGATTGGATTGTTCGTTTCGATCTAAAATATTGAAATAAAAGATTTTTAATAGAATTATCGAATACATTTGTGTGCTTACAGGGCATCTTTGACGTGTTCCAACCGCTTGCGCATATAGGTCAACCCCGTGTAGAGCCGGGTTTTCACCGTACTGACCGGAATGCCCAAAATGTCGGCAATTTCGTGAAATTTCAGTCCTTCATATTCTTTCATCACAATTACCTGTCGCATTTCCGGAGGGAGGGCCGCCAGGGCCTTGCGAACCAGATCGGCGGCTTCACGCCGATAGAGTTCATCGTGTAAATCAACCCGATGATCCGAGGGTTCAAGGCCATACTCTTCAACCTGTTCATCAATCGAAGTATTTGATTTCTCAGAGTGTTTTCGGAGCCGCGAATGACAACAATTAATCGCAATCCGATACAGCCACGATGAAAATTTGGCCTCACCTCGAAAAGAATTCAAATTGCGAAACGCTGAAAGAAAGGTCTCCTGGCAGATATCGTAGGCATCTTCGTCCCGCCCAAGCATTCTTACGGCCAGGCTGTAAATCGGACGCTCCCACCGCCGCACCAGGATGCCAAATACCTCCGTTTCGCCTAATAAGACACGCTCAACCAGTTCAGCATCAGTCGTTTCCAAGGTTCGTCTCTCCTCACTTCGCATTTACCTCCGGGGTGCAGTGTTTTCGGTGGAATTGAGTTCTTTTTGGATCTTGGGATTGTTTTTTCAGTTGTGCCTTGTGTTTTGCCAGTAAGAGCCAGGAGTCAGAAAAATAGTTTGGAGAATTTTGGGACTCGGGTTCAGGGTTCAGGGTTCAGGGTTCAGGGTTCAGGGTTCAGGGTTCAGGGTTCAGGGTTCAGGGTTTTCGAAGTAGGCGCAGTTCAAAGCAACGGCGCCCTTACTTGTTTCCCTTTTGTCCTTCTTTTCCCGTATTGTTTCCCAGCCGCAGGCCGTAAACGACCTACCTCAACTCAACTACCGCTACGCGGCAAAAACCGTAATCAACAAAGATTCGAAAACCCGGAACCCGGAACCCGGAACCCGGAACCCGGAACCCGGAACCCGGAACCCGGAACCCGGAACCCGGAACCCGGAACCCGGAACCCGGAACCCGGAACCCGGAACCCGGAACCCGGCGAACTCTGTACCTGGACCATCAACCGGTGGCCTTTGCGGAACATGTGGCACAAATCCTGAAGCGGCACGGGAACGCGTGTTACCTGACCGGGTTTCATGGCTTCGGGCTTTTCATAGCTGTTGCGAAATTTGCCGCGCATCACTTCACCGCGAACCAGCATCTGGTAGCCGCCCATTTTGACAGCCCCATTGTCTGGCTCAGTGTCTGGGAAAACATCAATGACTTTGACAATCCAGTCTGAATCTGTGCCCGTGGTTGAGACAAAGAGTTCAGCCAGCATCGGACCGGCCAGGGTCATATCTTCGGTCAGCACATCGGTTTGATAGACCAGCACATCCGGGCGGCGAGCTGCAAACCGTTGATCTTCAACCATATATTCGCGGCTGCGGTCATTGGTGATTTCATTGGTGAAGGGAACTGGTTTGGCCGGATCGCTCACATATTCGTCAAATGCATTTTTGCCAGCCGTTGGTGGAGGCTCAAATGAAAGCTTCCCGTTCGGATGAAAATAGAGCGACTTTTCCTGGAGATTTTTCGGTGGCCAGGTCTCAAACGCACGCCACTCATTGGCCCCGGTATTAAAAATCGCCGCTTCGGGTAGATTGATCGTGCCCTTCCCTTTCAAATGAAAGTTGAAAAACGGCAACTCCAGTTGCTCGCGATAGTACACGGCAGATTTCTGGGCAAAGGAAATGCTACCAATATTTTCGCCATCGGTACGTGCCCAGCCGCCGTGATACCAGGGGCCCATCACCAGGATATTGAATCGGCCCGGATTGTTTTTCTCCACCGCATCATAAATATGGAGCGGGCCATACAAATCTTCGGCGTCAAACCAGCCGCCAACCGTCATCACCGCTGGTTTGACATTTTTCAAATGCGGCAGGACGTTTCGGGCTTTCCAGTACTCGTCATAGGTGCCGTGCTGGGACGCTTCGTTCCAGTAGGCAATGTTGTTTTTATAGTACTTCGCATTGATATTGGTCAGCGGTCCAAGCTCCAGGAAAAACTTGTACCCATCTGGTGTTCCATACTCAAAATTGGGTGACCGTTCCGTCGTTGGTTTGGGGCGCGGCTGACCAAACGCATAATAAAACCGAAAGAAATCAATCAGGTAAAAAGCACCATTGTGGTGGAAATCATCCCCGATAAACCAGTCGGCAATCGGGGCTTGTGGCGAAACGGCCACCAGTGCCGGGTGAGATTCAACCAGCCCCAGTGCGGCATAAAACCCAGGGTAGGAAATACCCCACATTCCAACTTTGCCGTTGTTGTTTGGAATGTTTTTCACCAGCCAGTCAACCGTGTCCCAGGTATCTGAGCTTTCATCAATGTCGGTCGGCTTCTTTTTTTGAGGATTGACGGGCCGCACGTCCATAAACTCACCTTCCGACATCCATTTTCCGCGCACATCCTGATACACAAAGATGTACCCTTCCCTGGCCATCGCCGCCGATGGCCCAATGTTTTCTTTGTAGTCCGCACCGTAAGGCGACACGGTGTAGGGCGTTCGGTTCATCAAAATTGGATATTTTTGGGACGTGTCTTTGGGGACATACACCGAGGTGAACAACTTCACCCCATCACGCATTGGAATCTGGTATTCATACTTTGTATAGTGGGCTTTGACATCAAAGGTCTCTTGCGCCAGCACCGATAGACTGGCACTCCACAGGACCAGGAGACACACACCCAACAAACGCGGGGCAACAGATCGGAAACAATTCATCGCAACAGAGTCCTCCTCACACTTCAGAAAAAGTTCATTTTGGGAATCAATGTAGGGGTAATATGCAAGAATCAAACGGTTTGGCCATCACGCACTGTACCACAACCAACTTGCGGCGGTGGAATGAACTTGTCGCCATCCACGCCCAGTCAAAGTTTTATGACCTTGAAGGGTTTAAGGCCGGAAACACCTCGTTGCGCCCGCTTGAAATCAAGGAGGTTGGCGACGTTACGGGAAAATCACTCCTGCATCTGCAATGCCATTTTGGAATGGACACGCTCTCCTGGGCACGCTGCGGGGCTCAGGTAACAGGTGTGGATTTTTCAGACCAGGCGATTGCCCTGGCCCGCTCGCTCAATGACGAACTTGGACTTAACGCCCGGTTTATCTGTTCCAATGTCTATGAGTTACCGGCAGTGCTCGACGAACAATTCGATGTGGTATTTACGTCCTATGGCGTGCTGGTGTGGCTGCATGATTATGACCGCTGGGCACAGATCGTGGCAGGAGCCTTGAAACCGGGCGGGACATTCTATATTGCTGAAATCCATCCGTTTCCCTATGTCTTTGACGAAGCTTCGACCACAGAGGCTTTCCGGCTGAAATATCCTTATTTTTGGACGTCCGAGCCAGTCGAATGCCAGACTGAGGGTACCTACACTGACCGCACGACTGAAATTCAGGAAACTACCGAATACTGCTGGATTTACAATGTAGGCGACATCGTCACGGCACTCATCAAAGTTGGATTACACATCGAGTTTCTGCACGAGTTTCCATTTTGTGTCTATCAGGCATTTCCCTTTATGCAGCAGTCGGAAGACGGCTGGTGGCGAATGCCCGATCATCAGGCGTCGTTGCCATTTTTGTTCTCTATTCGGGCACGCAAACCGTGAAAAACCGGGTTCCGGGTTCCGTTCGAAAGATCAAATGGTTACAAGCACTTCAAGCCCCAGTAAACGGAGAATAACCAATGAAAAAATCTCAAGTTCAAAAACCCGGAACCCTGGTTCTTCTCCTGCTCCTCATTTTTGCTGGGACATCCACCGCATTGGCCAAAGAGCAACTTCCCTTTCCGCTGACGGCGCGCACGATTGAAGAATTTGTCCCAACAGATTGGACAGTGCTTGAAAAAGCAGAAGGTGACCTCAACGGCGACAACCAGCCGGATGTGGTTCTGGCGCTGGCACCTGACTCGACCGAAGACGAAGAAACTGATCGCAGTCGCTGGCTCCTGATTGCCTTTCGCGAAGGCAAAACCTGGCGGCGGTCAATTGTTTCCGATCAGGCAATTTTGTGCCGTAACTGTGGTGGCGTATTTGGTGACCCGTTTGCCGGAGTCCGAATCGAACGTGGGTCGGTGGTGGTCGAACACTATGGCGGTTCAGCCTGGAGATGGACCATCACCGACCGTTTTCGCTGGCAGCAAGGTCAGTGGGTACTGATTGGAAATACAACCAGCTCATTTCATACATTCGAACCCGATGACCTGGAGCAACTCGATGTCAACCTCCTGACGGGCTTTGCCGAAGAACAAACCAACCGTGAAAAAGGCTCAAAAAAGCTTTCCTTTTTCCAAATTCGAGCCGGGAAAAGTACTGTGTCGCCAAACCTGGATGGCATCATTTCTGCCAACGAATGGCCAGGAACTTCAGTGATACTCAAATCCCAGGCCGATATTGTCACCGGACGGTCAGGCTGGCGTGGCAAAGATGATCTCTCCGCGCGACTCGGCGCACTTGTCGTCGGCAAAATTCTGTATCTTCGGGCTGAAGTCACCGACGATCAGGTAACCACCAAAGACAGTGTGCACCTCATTTCAAGCACCCGCGAAATCATCAAACCAGCCAGCAGTCAAACCAAAGCCATTCCAGGCGGATATGTAGTTGAAGCCGCCTATCCACTCAGCTTGTTAACGTCTGATTCAAATCCGGAACTTGTTGTCCCACTCCAACTTCGTGTTTCAATTGAAGTTATTGACTCTGACCCAGGCGAAAAATCCGCCAAAACGCTTTCGACCAGCCGTGGTGGACGAACCTACCCGGCGATGATCTATGTGATGGAAAAACCAGGCCCAGAAATCTTATCTGAAAGCGAGATAGCGAGATAGCGAGTAGTGAGTGGTGAGTAATGAGTAGTAATGCGAACGACTACTCGCGACTCGCGACTCGCTACTCACTCTTAACCACCTATGACCAAACACATTGGAATTGTTGCCTGCAGCACTGAGGGGGCTGCGCTCTGTTATCGAACCATTAGCCTTGTGGGTGCTGAGTTGATGGGTCGCCACGCCCATCCACAAATTTCACTGCATTCCCATCCACTCAGTGAATATATGAAGTGCATTGACGCTGATAGCTGGCAGGGCGTCGCCAACCTGATGCTCTCTTCAACCCACAAAGTCGCCCAAACCGGCGCTGACTTTGCCATTTGCCCAGATAACACCATCCATCAGGCACTTGATTTCTTCAAAGAAACCTCGCCGATTTCCTGGCTGCATATTGCCGAAGAAGTCGGCGCCGAAGCCAACCGACGTGGATTCAAGCGCCTGGCCATTCTCGGCACGAAATATCTGATGGAAGGCCCGGTCTATCCGAGCCGATTAGAACCGCTCGGCCTCGAATACCGCATTCCAAATCTGGAAGAACGCATCCGCATCAACGATCACATTTTTGATGAACTGGTGTATGGACGCCTGACTGATGAAGCCCGTGCTTTTTTTGTGAAGGTGATTACGCGGCTTCAAAATGAAGAGGGTTGTGATGCGGCAGTGCTGGGATGCACGGAAATTCCGCTTCTGATCAGCGATGCTGATTCGCCGGTGCCAACGCTGGATTCAACCCGGTTGCTGGCCAGAGCAGCAGTCCAACACGCGCTTCAGTGACCAATGACAGGGTGACCATTGACAAGGTGACAAGGTGACAAGGTGACAAGGTGACAAGGTGACCACTGTCATTCTGTCATTTGCCACCCTGTCATTTGTCACCCTGTCATTCTGTCACATTGTCATCTGGTGCATCGGGTGCCCACCAGTTTCCTTCTTCTTGTAAGAGTTGAAACAGCGTCTGGGTCAGTGCCAGAATCAGCGGTCCAAGAAACAATCCAATCAATCCAAAGGCCCTTACTCCACCCAGAAGTGCAAAGAATGTAAGTAGATAGGAAGTTTTCGTCGAGCCGCTCAGGATAATCGGACGAATCACATTGTCCGCCATGCCGATCACCAGTGCCCCCCAGGTCAGCATGATGATGCCTTTGATCCAGTGCCCGGTGAGAAACAAAATGATCGTCGTTGGAACCCAGATGATGCTGGATCCAACCAGCGGGATGAGTGAAAACACACCCGCCACAAATCCCCATAAAATCGGAGAAGGTAAACCAAGCGCAACAAACGCAATGAAGGTCAGCGTTCCCTGGGCCGCGCCAACGGCGGCCATGCCATAGACGCTGGCAGTAATCATGCTACTGACGCCGGTTGCAAGTTTTTCGACCTGATCCCGCCGAAGTGGGAACCAGACGGAAAGTCGTCGCCATATCGCACGCCCATCACGCAAAAAGAAAAACAACGTCAGAAAGGTAATAACGGCTTCGACCACGACCGCCACGATATTTCCAAGCAGGTTTGCGGTTTGGGCGAGCAACAACTTGCTGATTTGTTCAGCCTGCCCCAGAACGGTTGCCCGGAGGTCAAATTGAGTCATATCAACATATTGACCGAGCCACAATCGGGCTCGCTCAAATGTATGCGAGAACGTTTCAAAGAAGCCTCCCGGCTGGCCGCTCTGATCTTTGATCAATAAATAAAAGGAATGGACTTCGCGTGTGATGCCCAGCGTCAGCCCCACCGTGACCAGCAAACTCAGGCAGGCAATGGCCAGGGTTGAAACCAGCGCGGCCCGGTTCGGATTGCGAATCCGGCTGACGACCCATCGGCGATGTGCCGGATACACCACTACCGCCAGAATGACGGCTAGAAAAATCGGCTCCAAAAACGGCCCAGCAATGACATAACAAAACCCAAGGGCCACAGCAGCCAAACTCATTAAAAATGCGACTCTGACTTTTTTGTTGTGCATAAGATCTCAGCCGGGTTCCGGGTTCCGGGTCCGGGTTCCGGGTTCCGGGTTTTCAAATTTATGTCCTTTATGTCCTTTTGGTCCTTTATGTCCTTTTTCCAAACCCAGAACCCAATGGTTTTACGCATCCAGCAATTCATCAAACTTATAGCTTCTCACCATGCGTTCGACTTCATCAGCCAGCAACGGGTTCATCTGGCGAATATCCTCCGTGAGTTGGAGTGCCGCCACGGTATCACCAACCACCAGCGTTTCGCGAAGCTGAGACACCAGGGCTGACGGCAGTGCCATTAAATGATTGGCCCAATCAATCAACTTGGTGGATTCGCGGCTTTTTGAATCACGTTCGGCGGTGATTTCGGGCGCTTCATATTCATACACAACACCAAGATACTGTGCCATCACGCCAAAAATCACGGCTTCGCGATAGGGTTTGGCAATAAATTCCTGAAATCCAGCGTTGAGAATCGCTTCCCGGTCCTGCTCGAAAACGCTGGCCGAGAGGGCGACTAACACCGTCTGGTCACGATTCGGTAGCTCCATGGCGGGATGCCAATTCACAACTGATGCCTGTTCCAGACGTCGAATCGCGCGTGCGGTTTCATACCCGTTGAGTTCCGGCATATCCAGTTCCATCCAGACCACATCGGGGTGAACGATTTGCCAGCAGGTGATCGCCTCGCGCCCGTTGCGAGCCGTGATGACTTCAAACCCAACTGACTCCAAAAGTTGCGACAACACGGTCCGGTTTTCCCACGAATCATCCACCACCAGCATTTTGAACACGCGTTGGCCTGGCGACACACGCACCACTCGCCCAAGGTCGGGAGTGGATCGAATGATCGCGGTGTTCATGCGTGGCAAACTGATTTCGACGCGAAACGTAGAGCCCTTTCCAACCTGACTGGCGACAGTAATATCGCCACCCATCAACCGGGCAAAATTTCGGCTGATGACCAGTCCCAGACCCGTTCCTTCCTGGGTTTTCAGCCCCGCTTGAGTTTGCATAAAAGCCTCAAACAACCGGCTCATTTCCTCGGGGGCGATCCCCACGCCTGTATCTTCAACTTCAAACATCGCCCGCTGTTCAGCCCAGGCTGTGCGCACCACAATCCGGCCTGATTCAGTAAACTTAAAGGCATTGCTCAACAGGTTGAGCAGGATCTGGCGCAGTTTCCCTTCGTCCCCGGTCACCAGATGCGGCAAGTCCGGCGCGAGGGAACAGTAAAATTCCAGACCTTTGGCATCGGCCCGCAACCGGAACATGTTCTCAACACTTTGCAGCAACAGGTGCAAGTCAAAATCATGTTCGTTGAGAAACATCTGACCCGCCTCGATTTTTGAAATCGAGAGCACATCATTGATCAATCCGAGCAAGTGCTCACCGCTCGTCAGAATCGTTGACAGGTGTTCATAGGCTTCATCACTCGGTCTGGTTTTCCGCGCCAGCAACTGGGTAAAGCCAAGAATGGCATTGAGCGGGGTGCGCAATTCGTGGCTCATGCTGGCCAGAAAGCGGCTCTTGGCCAGACTGGCGTCTTCGGCTCGTTCACGTTGTTTTTCAGCTTCAATCCGGGTTTCTTCAAGTTGACGATTTCGCTCACCCAATTCGAGGTTCAAAAGTGAAAGCTCGGCGGTGCGTTCGGCCACTTTGCGCTCCAAATTGGCATAGAGCAGCGCGTTTTCAAGCGACACAGCAGCCTGAGCGGAGAGCAAATTCAACATTTCGACCCGTTGTGGCGTGAAGGCCGCAAACGAAGTCTGGTTTTCCAGGTAGAGTACCGCGGTCAGTTTTCCCTGATGCAACACCGGCTGGCATAAAATTGACCGGATTTGATTCCGTTGAATGTATGGATCGTGCCCAAATCGCCGATCATTCGGGGCATTCTCAAGCAACACCGTTTCGTGGGCCCGAGCGACATAATTCACCACCGCCTGCGGCAAATCGCGTGAGGCGCGCGCTGGAAGTGATTGGAGAACATTTCGGGCCGGTTTCCCAGCTTCACATTCGGCTTCGATGACCAGTTCTCCGCCCTGGGGAAACAAGAGCGCTCCTTTGTGTGCCCCGGCATTTTCAATCAGGATGCGCATGAGCTTGGAAAGCAGTTTCTCCAGTACAATCTCGCTCGACAATGCCTGTGATGCTTTCACCACCGAAGCCAGATCCAGCACTCCAGCCGATGCACTCCCGGTCGAAGTTGTTGAAAATACAGGTAATGCAATGAAAGTGGTGGAGGTCCCGCGCGTTTCGATCTTGCGTGCCATCAGTGGCGAATAGTGGTCGTCAATGTGTTTGACTTTGGCCAGCGCCCCCCACCGCTGAAATCCATATCGGGCATCCATCAGATAGCCAAACGCAATGTTCATTCGTCGCTGACCAAGATAAAACCGGGCAGCTAATTCGCAGGCCAGGGCTTCTTCATGCGGAAAAGTATGCTTTTTGGCCAGATCAATCGCGGTTTCATACCACATCCCGGCGGTGTGTGGTTGCGCCTGGACCCGGTAGCATTCGGCTTGAACCAGTGCGTGCTTGTGGAGGTAGTTTTGTGGTGCGTGCCGGGCCCATCCTTTTAATTTGCGCTGATTTATGGCAACACGTTTCAAAATGGCGAGTTGCTCGCTGGCTGAGGATTCATACCAGCCGGCCAGCAGAATCAGCGAGTCATAAAAGTAAAATAACGATGAGTCATAGGTCCCAATAATTCCGTCAAGCAGGGACTCAGCCTTTCGGATGGCCGGATATGCCGTGTCCAGCTCATAAAACCAGAATCCCAGCATGGCTTTGTTCATCCAGTACCGGGCCAGGGCCGTGCGGTTGTTGGCCCGCTCATGAAACGCCACACTGACCGTCTCGTCATATGACACACCAATCAACTGACAGGGATGGTTGTTTTTGCCGATCAAATTCAGGACGACTTGACGATACAGTTGAATCAAATGCAGCAAGTGGCCAGGAGCTTCGCGATAAGCCGCCATCACCTGCTCCAGTGAGGTCAATTCAGCGCCAATGTGATAGGCGTGATAGCAATGACCAAAGGCACATAATGCGGCATATTCCAGATCACCGGTTTCAAGGCCGTTTTGATAGGCTTCCTGAAATGATGAAATGGTTTCCTTGGGGTGTTCTTTCCAGTTTCGGACGGTGACATTGACGGAAAAAACGGTCTTGGCCGCCAGTTCTTTCGAGCCGAATTTTTCCAACAACCGCAATCCCAACTGTCCAAACTGATAGCCGGTTTCGATATCTTTGGCGAGCCCGCACAACACCACGCCATACAGCCCATAGGCATAGGTTGAAAGCGGCGCATTGCCATAGTTGACCGACAAATTGACTTGCTGGAGGGTCACCAGTGGGAACAACGCCGGCAACGCCTGGTACGCAGCGGAAGTAATCCCCGCCAGGATGCGCATCGCCGCCTGTTTTTTGGGATCGGTCATCAATGGCCAATCGAGCAACTCCTCGATGGTTTTGCCGGCCAGCAGGGCTCGGGTGTGAGCCAGTTCGCGGTGGAAGTGTTTCGACGTCGGTTTTTGTGGCAGAGTCACACCAAGTTGGTTGAGAATTCCAACCGCCGTTTCAATCGCCTTGAGCTGCTGGTTTTGGGCCATGCACGCCTGGATCTGAACTTCATAAATTTTCAGCACATCCAGCAACGAATGCGTCCGCTCAAGGGCAGTCCGCGCATGGATATCAAAGCTGACAAAATCGGTGTTGAGAAACGCGGCTTCGGCAATTTCAATGTAAAAATCCAGCGTGAGTTGATACAGGCTTTCCCAGCACTTGCCTGGCAAGAGCTTCAGACCGTGCTGCAAATAGGTGTACATCAATTCAAATGCCGCCGACGCTTTGGCTTTGCGAGCGGCAACCAGATTCAACTCCGCCAGTTGTCGCAGGTCAGCCGGACGGCTCAACCGTGACGTTGCCTGATTGAGATGATTGACAATATCAAAGATCACCTGTTCGCGGCGGCTGTCGGGAGTTTGTGCGAGGAGTTGCCGCCCGATCAACAAATGAACATTGTGTCTATCGGTTTCCGGAATCAATGAGTAAACCGCCTGCTGAATGCGGTCGTGTAGAAATTTGTACTCCGCTTTTAATCCTTGTTGCCGGTCAGGCAGGTCAAGCTCCAGTAATTTGTAGGTATCACCCAGAGGCGTTACCAGCCCTTCGCTCACGGCGGTTCGCAAGGTTCGGATCGTGGTTTGGGGCGTTTTACCGGAAACAATGGCCAGGGTATGAATATCAAAATGGTTCCCGATACAGGCCGCCAGTTTGAGCAGCTCCTGGGTGGAAGGATTGAGCTTCCGCACCTTGCCCGCCATCAGTTCAACCACGTTGTCGGTGATATCGCATTCCCGAATGTGGACCACATCCCACTGCCAGCGCCCAGCTTGAAAATCAAACCAAATCAGCCCATCAGCCGCCAGCGACTTGAGAAATTCATTCATAAAGAACGGATTTCCCTGGGTTTTCGCCAGCACCAATTCAGCCAGCGGCCTGGCGTCAGACGGCAAACAACTCAAAGTATCAGCCACGAGTTGCATCACATGGGGCAATTCCAGTCGCGACAATCTCACCTGGGTGAGCAGGACATAGGACCGTATCAGTTCATCGAGCGCCAAAATCAATGGATGGGTCAGATGGACTTCGTTGTCACGATAGGCGCCGATGATAAACAAATAACTGGGCTCAGGCTCTGTGACCAGCCAGTGAATCAACTTCAACGAGGCGGCATCCGCCCATTGCAAATCATCAACGAACATCACCAGCGGGTGCTCAACCTGGGCAAACACTTTGATAAACTGGCGAAATACCCGATGGAACCGGTTTTGCGACTCAAGCGGCGGCAGGGTTTCGACGGGTGGTTGTGGCCCTAAAATCAACTGAATCGCGGGCAATACTTCGACAATGACCTGTCCGCTGGAGCCCAGCGCCAGGTGCAAGGCACTCCGCCAGGAAGCAATCTTTTCTTCGGGTTCGGTTAAAAGCTGGTGAATGAGCGAATCACAAGCCTGGATCAAGGCCGTGTATGGAATATTGCGCTGGAGTTGATCAAATTTCCCGGCGACAAAATACCCCCGGCGCTCGGTAATCGGCTTATAAATTTCCTGGACCAGCGCTGATTTTCCAATGCCGGAATACCCCACGACCAGCAGCATTTCCCGCTTCCCCTGGCTCACCCGATCAAAGGCCGCCAGCAATTGTTCGATTTCGGCCTGCCGGCCATAGAGTTTTTGGGGAATCTGAAACCGTTCGGAAAAATCTTCCTGTCCAGGCTGGAACACAAAGTCCGTCTGCCCTGACTGAACCAGCTCCAGGCAGCGGTTGAGATCGAGCCACAGGCCGTGAGCACTTTGATAGCGCTCTTCGGCGGTTTTGGCCATCAACTTTAAAATCAAACGCGACACCATCACCGGAATGTCAGGCCGTAATGCCTCGGGCGGAACTGGTTGTTTCGCCAGGTGCCAGTGCACCAGTTCCATCGCATCATCCGACACAAAGGGCAATTGTCCGGTGAGTAGTTCGTAGAAAGTGATCCCAAGTGAATAAAAATCAGTTCGGTAGTCAATCGCCCGATTCATCCGCCCGGTTTGTTCCGGTGAGATATAGGCCAGTGTCCCTTCGAGCACATTCGGATTGCGCAGGATCGGGTTTTCCCTGGTCAACACGGTCGAAATCCCGAAATCAATCAACTTCAACTGCCCGGTTGACTGGTTATAGATGATATTTGAAGGATTGATGTCTTTGTGGATGATGTGGTGCTGCTGGATCTCGCCCAGCGCTTTTGTCAATTCAATCGCCAGATGGAGAAAGTCTTCAATGGTTAAAGTCAGATACGGCAGGACACTGGTCAGCGACTCGCCGCCAAAGTCTTCAAGTACAATGGCCAGGGTATTTTGGAATGATTCCAGGGCATGGACCCGGATAATCCGGTCTGATTCCAAACCTCTTAAAATCTCATATTCCTGCCGAAATCGGGCCAACTCCTCCAGGGTCGGATACTCATTTTTCAACACTTTGAGGACAACCGGCAGTTGATCTGAACATCGCTCAGCGCGAAAAATCAGGGAATGCCCGCTCTCAAAACACTGTTTTTGAATGTGATATCCGGGAAGCGTAAACAAGTGTGTTCTCCGCCCGCAGGGCGCCGGAAAGTAGCCGGTGTGGAAGCCTGCTTTGAGGCGCACCCACCGGTTTTTGTTCCAATTCCCCTCGCGCCCGGATGGGCGCTGGACCAGTTAAAAGTTCATCCCTTCCTGATGTTTCGTAAATCAATGGTGTCAATAACCCAGTGCCCATCCGGGCGCGCTCACCTCCTGGGTAACACTTCCGGAGGGTGCGCCTCAAAGCCGGCTTCCACACCGGCTACTTTCCACCGCCCATCCGGGCGAAAACCAGTTTGATCCCGATATGGGGACTTGTACCGGTCACCAGGGACCAGGCACAAAGGACAAAATACTCAAAACACTGGAATTGAAGGGGAATCACCAGGCGATGTACTCAGAAATTCAGGTGCGCGCAAATGTTGGATCTTGACAGGATTTATCTTCTCTGAAAAGTAGAGGGAATTCCAAGCACTTTTTTCACCAGAGGAGAATTCAACCACGATGTTTGTTGCAATGTATCGGTGGACACTCAAACCAGGGAAAGAAACCCGCTTTCAGGAAGGCTGGCACCGCGTGACGGTCGCCATTCGGGAACAAAACGGCAGCCTTGGCTCCCGATTGCACAAGGCAAGTGATGGAACCTGGATCGCTTATGCCCAGTGGCCGTCACGCGAAGCCTGGGAAGCCGCGCGGATTACCCCTTCGGCTGAAGCTGAAGGCCGTCAGATGATGGCTGATAGTGTTGAACTCCGCCACCCGGACCTGTATCTGGACGTGGTGGATGATTTGCTGGCTCATACTTGACAAAGTGACAAGGTGACAAGGTGACAAGGTGACAAAGTGACAGGGTGACCAATTGACAAAGTGACTGGATGATTCATTCACTACTCTGCGGATTTCGCCACTCTGTCATTTGGTCATTTGTCACTCTGTCATCTTGTCATCCTGTCACCTGGTCATCTTGTCACTACCTGGCTGGCTTGATCTTGAGATTGGCGTTGCTCTCGTCCTGTCCTGTATTGCCGGCGGCATCGCGGGCAATGACTCGAATCCGGGCAGTTTTGGTCTTTGGTTGCGTGGTTGGGATCGCAAAGTTGAACGATTGAGCCGTTCCGGTCAACCCGGTGACCAGAGTGGTTGGGTAGGTCGCGCCACCATCCGTCGAAAACAACACGTCGTGAGCTGTAACCCCAACATTATCAGTTGATTGCCAGCGAACCAGAAATGTCGTTCCAGCGCGCAATTTGTCAGTCGGGCCGTTGGGTGCCAGCACCGTCACCGTCGGGGCAACCGTGTCGGAAGGTGGTGTCTGAATCGTGAAATTCCCGGCACTTGTGGCGCGGCCAATATTGCCGGCCAGATCACTGGCAGACACCTGAATGCGGGCTTGCTGGGTGGGTGCTTCAGGAACGGTCCAGCGGAAACTTTGGGTAGCTCCGGCCAGTCCGGCGACAATCACGGTTGGAAAGGTGACCCCGGCATCAGTTGAAAGGGCAATTTCCTGACTGCGAATGCCAGTGTCGTCGGTTGCCTGCCACGAGATTTCAAACTGGCTATTGATTGAGAGTGTTTCCCCTCCCTGTGGCGCCGTCACAGTCACGGTTGGGCTGGTGGTATCGGAAGTATCACGCTGTTCGAGTTCAAACATTCCCCGGCCATAGGTCGCGATCCGAATAGTTCCATTTGGATGAACCGCAAACCCGGTAACCCTCACCGGGGGCATTCCGTTATTGAACACTTCCCACTGATTCCCGCCCGTGGTTGATCGAAATACTCCAATGTCGGTTCCAAGATAGAGTGTGGTTGGGTTCTGAGGGTCAACCAGCACGGCCAGTGCCGGGATATCCGGCAAATTTCCGCTGATGTCGGTCCAGGTGGTGCCCATATTTGTGGTTTTAAACACGTGCCCGGTGCGAAAACCAGAAACGGTCAGATAGGCCGTCGCCGGATTTTGGCGATCAATGGCAATACTTCGGATAAAGCGATCTGGCAATCCAGCGGTAATATCTTTGAACGTCCGTCCGCCATCTGCCGTCACCATCACCCGTCCCTGAGCGGAACCGGTATAGATCACATCTGGATTGGCCGAACTGGCAGCAATAATTGACAGCACATCGGGGGAAAACCCTGATCGGATACCTTTCGTCAAATCAAGATTTCCAGCCGGTGCCTTCCAGGTGTCGCCCAAATCTTTGCTCACAAACAATCGCCAGGTGCCAAAATAGAGCGTTGAATCCACACCATTACCTGCAAATGGAGCGATAAAAGCAATTCGGGTCTGGTTTCCTTCGCCAAATACTTCGTCAGAGCCAACGACATCTTCAAAAACATTTCCATTTGCCCGCCAGCGAAAAATCGTGCCATACACATAGGTCGTAAAAAGCTGCTCAGGGTCGAGCGGATTGACCACGACCTGTCCACCATCGCCGCTGATAAACTCCTCCCAGGTGCTTGAACTTCCGATGCGGCGCTGGGTACCGTTATCCTGCGTTCCCCCAAAGATCAGATCAGGGTCGGTCGGGTTGACCGCAATTCCATAAAATTGAGTTAATGACAGCGACGCATTTGACGATTGGAAGGTCTGGCCACCATCGGAAGATCGGTATAATCCGCCATCACATCCAGAGAGAAATGTGTTTGGACTATTTGGAATAAAGGCAAACGCATGCTGGTCAGGGTGGGCGCTGGACCTGTCCGGCGTGTAGTCACCTGAAAATTGGAAATTGTTATTGAGATTGGTCCAGGCACGGCCACCATTGGTGGATTTGAAAATATCCCGCGTTCCCAGGTACACAATTTCCGGGTTGTTTGGGTCAACCGCGATATAGGCGTTGTAGCTAAACTGTGCGGTATCAACGTTGCTGGTATTGCGTGCCGTCCAGGACTGGCCACCATCAGTACTGACCTCAACCCGCAAGCTAAACGCATTACTGCTAAATCCGCCGGTAAAAACATAGATCACCTGCGGATTGGCTGGCGTGACCCCAATTTGCAGATCAAGCGTGCCCTGGGTAAATGGTGAAGTGTAGGCCACGGTCCAGGTCTCGCCGCGATCAGTTGAGCGATACAGCCCAGCCGGTTTTCCGCTTTCATCAACCCGGCTCATGGCGGCATAGACAATCTCAGGATTTCCATGAGAAATTGCCAGATCACGTCCAAGCCCCGTCAGGGTCCGTTTCCAGGTGACGCCTCCATCTGAGGACACATAAAATCCGCTGCTCGTCACGCTGCCTGAAGCGATAAGTTGATCAAATTGAGCCGCATACACGCGATCTGGATTGGCTGGATCCACCCCAACTTTCAAAATCCGGCCCGGAGCCGGCAAAGATGAATTGCTGACTCGGGTCCAGGTTTGACCCGCATTGGTTGATTTCAACACCCCATTTCCCAGGTAGTTTCCGTTGGCATCGCCCATTCCGGCATAAACCACGGATGGGTTGCTTTTTGCAAAGGCAATTGAACCGACCGCCAGGTCAACCTGATCATCCGTGGTGGTGGTAAAGGTTTGTCCACCATCAACCGAGCGCCAGATTCCACCCGTCGCCGCACCAACCAGAACCAGATTCGGATCGGTCGGTGAAACGGCAATCGTGTTGATGCGACCACTGGTCTGCCCCCAGTTGTCTGGAAAGCCAGAATTTGTGGGTGTCGGTCCAAGCGAACGCCAGACAAACTGCGCCTGATTGGGCTGAAACCGTGCCTGTGGACGGCTTTCCCAGGCCAGCCGACGTGCATCAACTGGAATTGAATCAAACGGATACATTCGTTCAAACATCAACCACTGGTCACGGGCTTTGACATTTTCAAAGCCATGCTCGCGATCAATCGGCGGTTGGCGTGGCACGTTCACCGGAATTGATTTTTTGCCGTTGTGTAAGAAGAGCTTTTTTTGGCGAGAAGGTGCTTTTTTTGAATGTGACGCACGGACTTTCGACCGTTGGGACGCCAGCATTGACGGCGAGCAACCTCCAATCACCAGCATCAGAATGGCAAACCAGCAGAAAACACGAAGACGCATCAGGAATTACTCCATCCAGTTGAAATCAGAAAAGGTTGGGATTTGAGATTTTCCGATTATGGATGAAAGAAGGGGAATTATGAAAGGCACTTGTGAAGGAAGGATGACAGATGACAGGGTGACAGGGTGACAAGGTGACAAACTGACAGGGTGACAAGGTGACAAAATGACAAGGTGACAGGGTGACAAGGTGACAAAATGACAGGGTGACAGGGTGACAAGGTGACAGGGTGACAAGGTGACAAAATGACAAGGTGACAGGGTGACAGGCAGGGCCTTTTAGAATGGAACCAAGCAGTGGAATCCCTGGTTACTGCTTTCTCTGACAATCAGCAAAATCGGTGTCAGCTAACTCACCAATTGTCGAGAAAGAGTAACCAGCACCGATGTAGTGCCGAAAATTTAAAATCATTACACAAAATCGGGTTCCGGGTTCCGGGTTCCGGGTTCAGGGTTCAGGGTTTTCGAACGAACACAATTCAAAGGAGCAACACCTTGTCACCTTGTCACCTTGTCATTCCCCCAGTCCCCACTTTGCCAGCCGGGCAGAGGCCCAGACGCGCCAGCCTCCGGGAAAGCCTCCGCCAGCGCACATATGGCAGGCACCTTTGACAACGGTCAAATCCTGGGTGTTGTGAGCAATCGCCTGGACGCCTTCGAGCGGCGTAATCGGGTCAGCATCGCCGGTAATCAGGGCAATCGGTGTCCGCAACCCCTGCGAAGCCTTGAGCGGCGAAATGGTGAACGGGTCAAACCGCGCCAGCGACTTCAACCGGTGCAGTCCAATAAAGGTTATTACGATTAAATCATAGGAACCCAGGGTGTGATCCGAACTCGAAAATTGTGAAGGGCGGCACAAACTTCCATCACCAGATCCCGAACCCCCTCGCCCTGTAACCGAATCTGTTCCTTGACAATCCGACA